>JAUVHQ010000068.1 GCA_030593185.1 Bacteroidota bacterium | reverse complement strand
GATCAGAATTATCCAAGATGTGAATTATAATGTAATTAATTTAATGGAACTAAGTTATTAAGATTATCAAAGCAAAAACCAAAGGATAAAAATGAGTTTTCAACAAATTTATTAACAAATCTGACAATGAATAACTTTAATGCATTTTTTTTTGAATAAGAATCCTATAAATACTCATATAGCATAAAATCAACAATTTGTAGATAACCCGTGTTATATTGTTGAAAAGTCATATGAAGTCAATGCTTGAAACTAACCGTGAACAAAAATTGACAATAGAAATTATTAAAACAGGGGAAAACAAATTATTATGGATCAGAACATATGTTCCAAAATAATATTGAATAAAAAATATTTTCGGACATTTTCTTAAGGAATACAGAATATTTTATTTTCTTGACAGCTAATTATAGATTAATTCTTTATGAAAACATCAAGGAGATTTTTTTTACGTCTATTCGCTGCCGGGTTTTTCGGCTTGAGGTTGAAACCCAATATTAGTTTTGGAGTGAAGCCTTCTCTTTTTAACGTTAACAAAGTTAAACTGGGTAGAACAGGGATATTTGTAACACCTTTAGCTTTTGGGGCTTCACGAACCCAGGAATCCGGATTGGTAAAAGCTGCACTTGATTCGGGAATGAATTTCATAGATACCGGCCGTTCATATGCTGCGGGGCAGAATGAAGTGATGGTTGGAAAAACCATAAAAGAAATGCGGAAACAAGTTGTTATTCAGTCAAAAGTTAAAGTTCCTTTTAAACCAGGAGAGAAAGACAAGATTGCCGGGCATTTGCAGAAGGAACTGGAAGAAAGTTTGAAAGCTTTACAAACAGATTTTATTGATATTCTCTTATACCACGGTGCCAGGAATGAGGATCTGTTATTTGACAAGTCGGTTATAGACTTTTTCAGGTCTGCCAAAGAGAAAGGTTTAATTCGTGCTCATGGCTTCTCGGCACATAATAACCATGTGCAATTAGTAAAAGCTAATAACAGGCACAGGTTCTATGATGTAGTAATGGTACCTGTAAATCACAGGGGAGGATTTATCCATTCCGTCTCCGGTTGGGAAAGCTCCTGGGATCAGAAAGCATTATTTACTGAGCTTGGTGAAGCCAGAAAGAATGGTATTGGTATATTGGCAATGAAAACCTGTTCGGGAGGACCATTTGCTTATGATAAAGCAGACCAACCTACTTTACCCGGTGCTATACGCTGGGTAATCGATCAACCCGAAGTGGATTGTGCAGTAGTAGCTATGGCGAATTACAAAGAAATTGCGGAAGACACAGGAATATTTATGGCTTAGTTTGATTAGAGGATACTGTTAGAAAAAGCCAAACACATAGTAATTTTCCGGTTCATATAAATAAAATCAGCATTTGGTAATTTCAGTGAATCACCGGCAATAGTGATGAGACCGTGCAAGCAGCATGCTTATAGCCCTGTAATCATCAATTCCACAGGTCGGTATCTATAATAACATAATGGTCCGCCTTCAGTGGATGAGCGTTTGCTATGGATGTTAGTAATATTAGACAGAAAAGAAGTTTTATTCTAAATATTGTTTGGCATATTAGAAATGCAGATTAATACCTCCAAAAGCTATTATTCCGGGCATAGGATAGCCATAATTAATTTGATAATTTGTATTCAGAAGGTTTTCACCTTTTACAAAAACATCAAAATGCTTATTGATTTTATACGCAGTACGCATATTTAACAGGTTATATGATACTTTTACGGAATTTTGTCCGGTTTGTATATACAGATTAACAATGCTTTGAAGTGAAAGGTTAAAACTAATATTATTCCAATTAAAAGTACCATCCAGGAAAAATTGTTGTTCAGGAGTAGCAATTACAGGTTCATCCATTGATATGTATGAATAGTTCGAATGGAATTTAAGATTTTCTGATGGCATGTAATTGATTGCAAATTCCAATCCCAGGTTTGAGAATTTCCCGGTATTAACATATTTGGGCTGATTTCCCTCCATAACAATTTTGATCAGGTTGTCACCTTCAGCTTTAAATGCAGTTATTTCTACTGATAATTTATCCTTAAAAAAATATTGGTTAACACTGGTTTCATATTGCATCATACGTTCAGGAAGCAGGTTGTTATTTGCCGGAGCCCACATGAATAATTCCCGGATTGTCGGGCTTCTGAAACCTTTAGATACAGATCCCTTAATAATGGTTTTAGTGGTTGCATTATAAGCAAAACCAACCGATGGAACCGGTTCATTGCCAAACACCTGATTATGTGTCAATCTGAATCCGGCATTAAGTATCAGTTTGGAGAATATTCTCTGTTGAAGCAAAAAATATCCCCCTAATTCATATATTGAAGTGTCAGAAAAAACAATACCATTACCGTTCATTGCAAAAGTATTCTCTGCTTTCCCCCCGTAATTTTTATAATCTAAACCAAGTGTAATAGTATTCCCTGTAAATAAATTAAAAGCTTCATATAATATGATCCCATGATTATTATCAGTAGAATGAAAACCATCCGAAATATTATGTTCTCCAAAATTATAAAAGAGACGTAGCGAACCACTGATATTATCAAATTTATTATTGATTACAAATGCCCCCATCCCTCTTGTTATATCAATTGAATTGCCGGCATTTCCTCCTTCCGGTCCCGGGTCAGTTGCTTCAAATTGAGACAAAGAAAAATCAAAACTGGATTTAAAATGGTTATTTATTTCATACCCTATTCGAAAATAGCCATCGGTTATAGAAAAATCCGATGAATCCCGGTGACCATCGGTCTGGTCGTGATTAATACCTGCAAAAACATTAAATTTCTTTTTCTTATATCCTCCATTAACCATATATTTCTGAGTATTATAAGACCCGTGCATTATACGTGCATTGGCATTATACCCATCCTTTTGCTGTTTTTTAGTAATAATATTTATAACCCCCCCCATTGCATTTGAGCCGTATAAGGTTGAAGCCGGTCCATGTATCACTTCAACTCGTTCAACATCAGAAGCCACATATGCATCAGGCAGCGGATGACCAAAAATTCCCATATATTGCGGATTGCCATTAAGCAGTACCAAAACCTGCGTATTAGGAGAGCCTCCTATTCCCCGGATTGATATTTGACCTGCTGAGCCTGTTGCAACACCAAAGCCGGTAATTCCCCGTTCGGTAACAAACATTCCGGGTACACGTGCGGAAAGTACAGGTAACAGAGATGATTCAGAACTTTCCTCAATCTCTTCTTCATTTATCACAGTAACAGTAAGTGGGACATTGTTTCTTGAAACTGCTACTTTAGTTCCGGTAACAATCACCTCATAGATTTTAATTGTATCTTTTAGACTACTCTGCGCATTTAAAAAGCTGAAGCTTCCCAGATTAATTAATAAGATTGTAAAAATCTTGTAAAATTTTAATGTTTTCATTTATTCGTGTTATGATATTTCAAATTCGTGTTACTATAAGATAAAAAAAATTTGCTAATCTACTGTGCTCATAACCAGTTTCCCATGTTGTATTCCTTTAACAGCAATAAGCTTATCTGACAATTCCGTTAACCTTAAAGCTTTTCCTTTAACAACAACAATCTCAAGACATTTGTCATAGTCAAGATGAAAGTGCTGGGTTGAAAGAATTACATCATAATAATCGTGTTGAATATCAGTTAATTTCAATGATAAATCACGCTTATGGTGATTATATACAAGAGTAATCACTCCTGCAACAACTTTATTGTGTTGCCATTTATTTTCAACCAGGTTTTTCGAAATAAGTTGCCGGAAAGCTTGAGAACGATTAGCAAACTGGCTATCCTTTACATAATTATCGAGGGCTTCAAGTTGATCTTCTTGCAATGATACACCAAAACGTACAACTGCCATCGTGTTACGATTTATATATTTGTTAATATTTGACGAAGTAAAATAAATTTTCAGAAAATGCAAAAAAACTGCTTATAATAATTGAAAATAGCAGGTAGAAAATTTTGAATTTTAAACCATTTTCAAAGTTAAGTGCAGTAGAATACCGCAACATCCCACCGGTCTGACCGGTTGGAAGTATTCTAAACTCTCTGTATCCCTTTTGCTATGAATCTGTAATAAGCTGTTTCCCTTGTACTACCGGTCTGACCGATTTATTGTTACAAAGTTTTGAAGTTTATTTTGGAACTTGAAACTTAGTAGCTCTGTCAGAAATTTTCGTCACCTAACGGAAGTCGGACGGGCAATCTAAAATCATTTTATTAAAGTTGTTACTTTTTAGGACTGCCAATTGCCGACTGAAGATTGCTGACTGATTTGTAGCCCCAACAGGACTCGAACCTGTATCTACAGTTTAGGAAACTGCTATTCTATCCCTTGAACTATGGGGCCATACTACAGTGCCGGAATTTTGGCGGGAACAAAGATAACGGATTTTAAGCTTAAGGCAAAAACAGAGATTATGCTACGTTAACAAAAAAAACGCCGGTTGCTATTATTACCAGCTTGCAATTGTTATTTTTGCTTAAAAAAAGAATGAATTACATTGATGTTATAATTGCTATACCTCTTGTATGGGGTGTTTTCGTTGGTTTTAAAAACGGACTTATAATTGAAGTGGCATCTCTTGCAGCCCTTTTACTCGGAATTTTTGGTGCCATACATTTTTCTGATCTGACTGCAAATTTTCTTGTCACAAAGCTCAATTTAACAACACAGTATATAAACCTGATAGCTTTTGCGGTTACGTTTGTCGGAATAGTAATACTGGTTCATCTGCTTGCTAAAATGGTTGATAAACTGGTGAAAGCAGTTGCCCTGGGATTCGTAAACAGGCTCCTGGGTATGGTTTTTGGTCTGATAAAATATGCTTTTATTATAAGTATTATTCTTGTTATTATTAATGCTATTAATCGCAATAAAACATTTATTTCGAAGGAAAAAATTGAAAATTCAATCCTTTACAAACCATTATCCGCTTTTGCTCCAGGTATATTCCCGTATCTTGATTTTCAGGAAATTAAAAAAGACATTAAGGATTTTAAGAATGACAAAGGTATTACTATTTAGGAATTTTACTAGAAAAAAAAGCAACTAATCAGTCGGCAGTGCTTTTAATGTAGATAAAAGTTAAATGTTATCGTTAATTGTTATATGTTTTAAAGAGCCCTTTGGAAAGACGAAGTTCAAAAGGCGAAGTTCGAATGACGAATGATGATTGAAGAAGGCAAAGGATGAAAAAAGATTTTGCGAGGAGCGTAGCGACGAAGCAATCTGTCAATTACATACGGAATGCCAAATAGATAGATTTTCATGAGCTTTACGAAAAGCCATGAAAGATTGCTTCACTTCGTTCGCAAAATCCGTTTACTTACTAAACTTTATAGAAAAAAATGACAAACTTTGTCTTCAGATTGCCGACTGCAGACTGAAGATTGCAGACTTAAAAACGCAAAGTATAATGAGATTAGCCATTTTAGGCATTACAAACTTAAGACACTGAATAGTCACAGAAAAAAAAAATAAATGGATTTTATTGAAGAATTGAAATGGAGAGGCATGATTCACGATATTATGCCCGGAACAGAAAAGCAGTTGGAAAAAGAAATGACAACTGCCTATATTGGATTCGATCCTTCTTCTGATTCTTTGCATATAGGTAATCTTGTGGGAATTATGATCCTGCAACAATTCCAGCGTGCAGGACACAAACCTCTTGTGCTTATTGGTGGTGCAACAGGTATGATAGGCGATCCTTCAGGGAAGTCGCAGGAGAGAAACCTGCTTGATGAGAAAGAATTGCGTCATAATCAGGAGGCTATAAGAAAACAACTTGAAAAATTTCTTGATTTTGATCCGGAAAAACCAAATACTGCCGAAGTAGTGAATAACTACGACTGGATGAAAACATTCGGCTTTTTGGAATTTATTCGTGAAATAGGCAAGCATCTTACAGTTAATTACTTGATAGCAAAAGAATCGGTAAAGAAACGTCTTGATCCGGAAACCGGGACAGGTATGTCTTTCACGGAATTTTCATATCAACTGGTGCAAGGGTATGATTTCCTGCATCTTTACCAGGAAAAGAACTGCAAACTGCAGATGGGAGGATCAGACCAGTGGGGAAATATTGTTACAGGCACTGAACTGATCCGGCGAAAGGAGCAAGGCGAGGCTTTTGCACTGACAAGTCCGCTTATTACCAAATCTGACGGAGGAAAATTTGGAAAAACAGAAGCCGGAAATATATGGCTTGATCCGAAAAAAACCTCACCCTATAAGTTTTACCAGTTCTGGCTGAATGTGTCTGATGAAGACGCAGAAAAGCATATCAAAATATTTACTTTTTTGTCTAAAGATAAAATCAATACTTTAATTGATGAACATAAAAAAGCTCCGCACCAACGGTTGCTCCAAAAAACCCTTGCAAGAGAGGTGACAGCTATGGTTCATTCTGAAAAGGATTATGAAACTGCAATTGAGGCATCCGGTATTTTATTTGGTAAAGCTACTACTGAACAATTACAAAATCTGGACGAAGAAACATTCCTTTCTGTGTTTGAAGGAGTTCCAACATTTGATGTTAGCAGCAAAGAAATAATTTCTGGAATTAACCTCCTGGAACTTTTAACAGAAAAGACACAGGTTTTTCAATCTAAGGGAGAAATGAAGCGGTTTATGAAAGGTGGAGGATTAAGTCTGAATAAGACCAAAATAGCAGATCCTGAAATAAGAATCTCTTTATCAAACCTGATCAATAATAAATATTTACTGGTACAGAAAGGCAAAAAAAATTATTTCCTTATTAAAGTCATTTCCTGAATATACTTTTTCGTGCTTTTGTTACGTTACTTCAGAACACTAACTGCCGGCATACAGGTATCTTAATTTCAAAAAATATTTACAATGAAAAAGTCAACAGAACCGGATTTGAATTTCAATACCACTAATCTGCTTCTTTTCATGTACAGTAAAAGGAAGCCACTTATTGTAGTGTCAATTTTTGCACTTATAGTATCGGTATTGGTTTCTTTACTTATCACACCGCGTTTTCGATCAACAGTAATCCTTTTTCCGGCTTCCTCAACTTCAGTTTCCAAAGCACTAATTTCAACATCAGTTAGTTATGGAGAAAAGGGGGTTCTGCAATTCGGAGAGGAAGAAGAGACAGAAAAACTTTTACAGATCCTTTATTCAGATGAAATACGGGATTTTTTAATTAGTAAGTATAATCTGTTTGATCATTATGATATAAATCCCGATTCAAAATATCGATATACGCAATTATTTAATATTATGAAAAATAATATCTCATTCAGAAAAACTGAATACATGTCTATTGAGATAGAAGTATTAGATACCGATCCTGAAATTGCCGCCGGTATGGGAAACGATATTGCAGCTACGCTAGATTCTACAATAAACAGGATGAGAAAAAGAAGAGCCGTTGAGGCATATCAGATAGTGAAGAAGGAATATTCTACACTTCAGGCAGAGATTAAAGAGTTGGAAGATTCCCTGAAACAAATTGGTGAAATGGGGGTTTATGATTATGAGTCACAGTCAGCCGGTTTGAATGAAGCGTATTTGAAAGCTGTTTCCGAAGGGAATACTTTTCTAACCAATAAACTTGAAGAGCAAATAAAAAAGCTTGGGAAATATGGGGGAACATATCTTTTTTTGAAAGAATTTCTTGAGAATGAAAGTGCCCGGTTAAGCGATTTGAAAGAAAAATTTGTTCAGGCTAAAGTAGATTCGGAGCAGAACCTGCCTCACACTTTTATTGTAAATGAAGCAAAAGTAGCTGAGAAAAAAGCTTATCCACGCAGGACACTAATTGTTATTACTTCTACTATGTCTGCTTTCCTTCTGACACTTTTACTATTAATTGCAGCAGAATCTGTTCTCAGAGAACAACCATAAATATGATCCGTCTTTCTGAAAGTTCAAAGCAAAATTTGTGGATATATTTAGCTGCCACACTGTTTGTGATAGTTAACGGACTGCTGGTATATAATGAGGTTTATATTTTAAATCTGCTTCCTTTTATTTTATTATTATTGCTTCTTGCCTTTCTTGCGCTCGATAAACTTTTTCTTGTTATTGTTTTTCTCACTCCGTTATCAGTACCTCTTACGGAAATTGTCCCTGGATTGTCAGTAAATTTATATCTTCCGACTGAACCTTTGCTATTTGGAGCAATGATTCTGTTTGTTTTTAAACTAGGTTATGAAAAACAGGTTGACCGGAAAATTTTCACTCATCCCGTCTCATTGGCGATATATTTCAATTTGATATGGATATTTATTACATCTGTTACCAGTACTTTACCTGTAGTTTCTTTTAAGTTTTTTATTGCCAGATTATGGTTTGTTACAGGATACTTCTTCCTTGCAGCTTACTGTTTTAAAAAACCTGAAAATATAAAATGGTTTTTCAAAGCTTATCTTGCAGGATTATCTTTGGTTATTATTTATACATTAATTAATCACTCCAGGTTTGGATTGATTAATCAGGAAGCTGCCCACTCGGCTGTTCATCCGTTTTATAATGATCACACTGCATATGGTGCAGTCATTGCAATGTATATTCCGGTTATTATTGCTTTCCTTTCTTCGCTTAACAGGAAAGGATCAACTTATAAGATCCAATGGGCTTTTTTGCTGTTGTTTTTATCATTTGCCATGATTTTTTCATATACACGAGCGGGATGGATAAGTCTGGCAGGCGCATTTGTTGTGTATATACTAATTAAGCTTAGAGTAAGATTCTATTTACTGGTAGTGGTAATTGGAATGCTGATAGCAGCGGGATATATGTTCAGGAGTAATATCCTGATGGAGCTGGAGAAAAACCGGCAGGATTCGTCCACCGATCTGGCTGAACATGTGCAATCCATTTCCAATATCACTTCAGATGCATCCAATCTTGAAAGGATCAATCGCTGGGAATCTGCTTTACGGATGTTTAAAGAAAAACCGGTATTAGGTTGGGGTCCGGGAACTTATATGTTCCTTTATGCACCTTTTCAACAATCAACCGAAAAAACAATAATAAGTACCAATTTTGGAGATTTGGGGAATGCTCACAGTGAGTATATTGGTCCGCTGGCAGAATCGGGAGTCCTGGGAACGATATCCTTTTTATTGATAGTTATAGCGACAATATTTACCGGTATACGGGCATGGCATAAACTAAAAGGAACGTGGACAGGGTCACTGGCACTTGGTACTTTTATAGGACTGACGACATATTTCATGCATGGAATGATGAACAATTTTCTTGACACCGATAAAGCGTCAGCTCCGTTCTGGGGATTTATGGCTGTTCTTGTTGTGTTGGATATTTATGGTAAAAACTCTGGAGAAAAAC
>JAUVHQ010000079.1 GCA_030593185.1 Bacteroidota bacterium | reverse complement strand
TTTGCAGAATATTTCCTGAACAAATCATTCCGCCCAAGACAGAAAATTGTTGTCTGTGTATCCGGCATTATTCCTGAATCATCAAAAATGATTTCTACTCCACTGAAGTTAAAAGAACTGTCCAGGTTACGTACAAATATTGTATCAAGTCTTTGTTTCAATAACCGTGCAGCTGCCATTGTTTCATTTGCCTGTGCTGAAGGAACCAGTATTACAGGATAGTGGGAATTGTTGCTATCAGGCTTATAATAAGAATAATCCCCCGTTTCTTCTACCACCTTTGGAGCGGGCAATAAAAGATCACTTTTATTGTAACTATTATCTATATGTGGCTTTAAACGTTCAAGTGTAGAAAAGTTCCATCTTGAATAGCGAAAATCAATATTGTCAATCCACATAGTTCCGGTACCCTTTAATCCGAGGAATATTTTAACATATCTTGCATTATCCGGGATATCCCCTTCAGAAAAAGGATAGTTATAAGACCTTCCGTTCACTCTTGCCCAGTCAAACTTATCAATATGCCAAAAATTTGAGAACGAATAACCTTTGAAGGAATTATCAATATAGGTTCCTGTATATGGGTAATAACATTTACCATCTACAGGTATTTTGTTTTTATCATAGTACAAGAGGCGAATATCTACAGCCTGATGTATTTTTGTACCCAATCGTAAGGTGGAAGGAGAAATATCCTCCAACCGGATATCATATGAAAAGGAATAGTTTCCGGGAATAACACGAATAAAATCGGTCATAATCCCCTCACCCATCAAATCAGTTTCACTTGCTGATTCGCGTATTATTTTTATTGAATGTATTCCTTCTGATACATCATCATCTGAATATTCTTTTTTATCCAAACTCACCCACTTAACATGTTCGCCCACTTTATTCCATCCCTGAATAAAAGATGACAGATCTATGGTATCACTGGAGAAAAATCTTCCAAGTTCAAATGAAGGATTATGAACAAGATTCCCACTGTTTTTCTGCGTGTTTCTGACCTGGTAAGGAATAGTGAAAGGATCTTTACTTGACCAGACAGCCTGGATATGAGTTGATGTCTTTTTGCCTGTGCAACCATCGGCAAAGAAAAAACCGGCTATCAAAATTAAAAACCCAATAAACCCTGAAATATTCAGACTTCTATTATACATTTATTAATATTTTCTGTTAAAAACGACTTGCATAAAAATACAAAAAAGATTCCAACGCAACCATTATATGTTTTTTTTCATCTGTAAAATGTAACGGAGAATTTTCCTATAAATTTTATTACATAAATTTTTGTTACATGAAAAGAACTTTAATCAAAGTTTTTTGTTTCAACAATTCCGGCAAACACTATTTTATCACTTGTCAATTCAAACTTTATGTTGCGATATACTTATTCCTATTAATGAAAACATTCAGTTTTTAAATAAGAAACCCGTTACCCTCTACCCTAAATTTACCTATTATGTAACTATCCGGGGCCTGTTCAGGTCCCGGTTAGTTTTTTTAACACATAATTATAACTTCCGAACCCAAATATTGCGGTAGCTAACCGGATTACCATGATCCTGCAGGCTTATGGGTAGTTTGGCATCATGTGGTTTGTAAGAATGGGCTCCGATATTATCGGTGTTACCCCATATTGCCACATGATTCTGAACCAGTACTCCGTTATGGATCACAGTGACATATGCAGGTATGATCATTCTACCGCTTTCTCCAAAACGGGGTGCCGTAAAAATAATATCAAATGTCTGCCATTCAGCCGGTTTCTTACAGGCATTCACCAGGGGAATATGCTCCTTGTAAATTGATGCGGCCTGGCCATTTGAGTATGTTGGATTTTCATAGGAGTCAAGCACCTGCACTTCGTAGTGGTCCATTAGAAAAACACCACTATTGCCACGGCCTTGTCCCTCACGCTCCACTTTTTCAGGTGACCGCCATTCAATGTGTAACTGAATATCGGCAAAGGTTTCTTTAGTGAGGATAGAACCAGTACCTCTTTTAACGGTAACACATTCACTTTCTACTATCCATCCAGCTTCTTTACCTATTTTATTCTGCCATTGATCGAGGTTACTTCCGTCAAAAAGCACGATTGCATCTGATGGTGGCGCAGTGCCATCACCTGGTGTGACAACAGGGGGCACAGGTTTCCAAAGTTCAGTAGATTGAGGTGTTTTTTTCTGGCCAGATACCCAAATGCAAAGCGAGGCGGCCAAAACTGTCAATAGTGTTTTCATAATTCGAATCTTTTTATGGGTTAATCAATTTAGATTTCACTTCTTCGCTCCTCACCTCTCCTTCCTACTAGCCTTAAGGGTATTTTTAAGCAAGGATACAATAGTCATCGGACCAACACCTCCTGGTACAGGTGTTATGAAACTGCATTTAGGAGCAACTTCATCGAATGCAACATCACCAACCAGTTTCCACCCCGATTTTGTTTTATCTGATTTGATCCTGGTAATACCAACATCGATTACAACCGCGCCCTCTTTTACCATATCAGCTGTTAAGAATCGGGCTTCCCCCATGGCAACAATAACAATATCTGCTTTTGAAGAAAGTTCAGCGATATTTGGAGTACGGCTGTGACAAAGGGTTACTGTAGCATTTCCAAGCGAGGTTTTTCTCGATAACAGAATACTCAACGGTTTACCTACAATATTGCTTCGCCCGATAATAACACATGATTTTCCCGGGATCTCAATTTTGTATCTGTTCAATAGCTCAATTATACCGGCAGGAGTAGCAGAAATATATGAAGGAAGACCAATAACCATGCGTCCGATATTTACGGGATGAAACCCATCCACATCTTTTTTGGGATCTATTGTTTCAACTACCCTATGTTCTGATATATGATCAGGCAAAGGAAGCTGGACTATCATGCCGTCAATATCGTCATCATGATTGAATTCAGCAATTTTTTCAAGCAATTCATTTTCGGTGACAGATTCCTTCATTCGTACAACTGTTGACCTGAAGCCCACCCTTTCGCAAGCTTTTTCTTTGTGTGAGACATAAGTTTCACTTGCAGCATCTGTACCAACAAGAATAGCTACAAGATGAGGGATTTTACCTCCCTTTTTTTTGATATCAGCAACTTCATCAGCAATTTCCTGCTTAATTTGGTTAGAAACATTTTTTCCGTCAATAATCTGGTACATATTAAATATTTTTTTAATTAGAAATCATTTTCTTTAATAATGCTTTCCCCTTTTTTGTTATACATAATAAAAATTATTGGAATATTGGAATGTTAGAATACTGGGAATTCAGCATCCCATTCTTCCATCTTTCTATTCTTCTAAAGAGTTCAAAGTTCAAGGTTCAAAGTTAACACGTAACTCGAATCCCGTAACCCTTAACCATTAACACTACAAAACTTAGCCCTATTTTTTAAAGAATTAACCGCCAAGTACGCTAAGGATGCGCCCCAGTACAGTCATTCTTCCTTACGGGGCAGGCTAAGAACGCAAAGTACAAATATTATGCAAAATCTCTTCAATATATTCTTAAGCGAACTTTGCGCCTTCTTTGCGTACTTTGTGGTTAGTTTTTCTTTCACCGCAACACTGCATCACATTATTTTTCCATTTTTCCACTATTCCATTCCTCTATTATCCCAATATTCCATTCCTCCCCATCATCCGGGCCATATTTTTTTTATTTGATACCATTTTCATCATTTTCTTTGTCTCGGTAAACTGTTTGATCAAACTGTTTACTTCCTGGATAGTTGTACCGCTGCCATTCGCTATTCTTTTTCTTCTGCTGCCATTTATAACATTAGGATATTCCCTTTCTTCAGGGGTCATAGACTGAATAATTGATTCAATTCCTTTAAAAGCATCATCATCAATATCCATATTTTTCAATGCTTTTCCGGCACCCGGGATCATTGATGCAAGCTCTTTAACATTTCCCATTTTCTTGATCTGCTGGATCTGTGTGACAAAATCATTGAAATTGAACTGGTCTTTAGCAATTTTCTTTTTCAGCTTTCTTGCTTCCACCTCATCATATTGCTCCTGTGCTTTCTCAACCAGTGAAACAACATCACCCATTCCCAGGATCCTGTCAGCCATCCTGTCGGGATAAAAAACATCAAGAGCATCAAGTTTTTCACCTGCACTAATGAATTTAATAGGTTTATGAACAACCTCACGGATAGAAAGGGCCGCACCACCACGAGTATCTCCGTCGAGCTTAGTAAGTACAACACCCTCAAAATCCAGTCTCTCGTTAAACTCCTTAGCTGTATTAACCGCATCCTGCCCTGTCATTGAGTCAACTACAAAAAGAGTTTCCTGCGGATTTAAGACTTCCTTAATTGCCGATATCTCTTTCATCATGGTTTCGTCAATAGCAAGCCGGCCTGCCGTATCAACAACCAGAGCATCATATCCATGTTTTTTTGCATGCTTTACAGCCGCTTTTGCTATTTTCACAGGATCCTGGTTATCTTCTTCAGTATAAACAGGAACACTTATTTGCTCACCTATTACTTTAAGCTGTTCGATAGCTGCCGGCCTGTATATGTCACAAGCAACAAGCAGAGGGTTTTTTCCTTTCTTCTTTTTTAAAAGTCCGGCTAATTTACCTGAAAAAGTGGTCTTCCCTGAGCCTTGCAGCCCGGATACGAGTACTATAGCAGGATTTCCTTTCAAATTGATCTTTTCGCTGCTGCTACCCATCAGTTCAACAAGTTCGTCATGTACCAGTTTCACTATCATCTGGTCGGGCCTAACAGCTTTAAGAACGTCCTGTCCCATCGCTTTATCCTTTACTGTGTCGGTAAACGACTTAGCTATCTTATAGTTTACGTCAGCATCAAGCAAGGCTCTTCTTACCTCTTTCAATGTTTCAGCTATATTAATTTCGGTTATTCTGCCCTGTCCCTTCAGCAGCTTAAATGAACGCTCAAGTTTGTCACTTAAATTTTCAAACATTCTATGGAATATGTTATAAGTTAAAAGCTTGCCACGTGAAATGCGACAAAGGAGCATATTTCACTGTGGTTATATGTTAAGTTAAGCTATTCGCATTTTTCTTCAAATCCTTCTAATGTTACGAGTTTCGGGTTCAATTACATTCTCTCAGGTACATCGATACCAAGCAATCCCATGCATTTTTCAATTGTATATCCTGTAATCTCAGACAATTGTAATCTAAAATTTCTTGTTTCATAATCATCAACGCTAAGGATACTAAAATCGTGATAAAACTGGTTAAATTCTTTTGTCAGCTCATAACAATAATTGGCAATAACAGCAGGAGTCATTTGACCAGCTGCATCCTGAACAATCTTTGGGAATCCAGCCAATATTTTTATCAATTCAATCTCTTTTTTATTGGGATCAAAGCCGGTATTTGTCTCATTCTGAATTTCTATATTTTTTTCCACAGCTTTTCTCAGAACAGATTTGATACGTGCATAGGTGTACTGAATAAAGGGACCTGTATTCCCATTGAAATCAATAGATTCTTCCGGATTAAAGGTCATGTTCTTCTTTGGATCTACTTTCAGAATGAAATATTTAAGAGCACCCAAACCAATAATCCTGAAAATTTCCTCCTTTTGTTTTTCAGAATATGTGTCAAGTTTCCCGAGTTCTTCTGACATATCTCTTGCTGTATCAATCATTTCAATTATCAGATCATCTGCATCCACAACTTTTCCTTCCCTCGATTTCATTTTCCCCTCGGGCAGTTCAACCATCCCGTACGACAAATGATAAATATCTTTAGCCCAGGCATACCCGATCTTATTCAATAATAGTACGAGTACCTGAAAATGATAATTCTGTTCATTACCTACAACATATACCTGCCTGAAAAATTCAAAATCATCGTATCTTTGATAAGCAGTTCCAATATCTTGTGTCATATAGACCGCAGTCCCATCGGAACGAAGCAAGACCTTTTTATCCAGACCTTTCTCCGACAGATCAACCCATACTGAACCATCCTCTTTTTTGAAAAGAATTCCTTTTTCAAGTGCACTGAGTACAATTTCCCTGCCTGTTTTGTAGGTATCCGACTCATAATATATTTTATCGAAGCTAACACCAAGGGCTTTGTAGGTCTTGTCAAATCCTTTATAAACCCAACCATTCATCCGGTTCCACAAATCAACAACCTCTTTGTCTCCATCTTCCCATCTGCGAAGCATTTCCTGTGCTTCTTTTATTATTGGTGCAATCCGGACAGCTTTATCCTTATCAGTTCCCTCTGCGATCAATGACTGAACCTGCTTTTTATATTCATTCTCAAACTTCACATAAAAATCACCAACCAGTTTGTCACCCTTTTTCCCTGCTGTTTCAGGAGTTGTACCTCTCCCCCATTTTTGCCATGCCAGCATAGACTTGCAAATATGAATACCTCTGTCGTTAACAATATTCACTTTCTTAACCCTGTAGCCGTTTGCTTCAAATATTTTTGAAAGAGAATATCCTATGAGGTTATTCCTTATATGACCGAGATGAAGGGGTTTGTTTGAATTTGGAGAAGAGAACTCAACAAGAATAGTTTTGTTTTCAGAACCCGGTTTTTTTAATCCAAAATCAGGATCCGTTATCATATCCCGAAATACTCCAATCCAATATTTTTTATCCAGTACAAGATTCAGAAAACCTTTGATAGTATTGAACCCGGAAATTTCTTTCACATTTTCCTGCAGATAATTACCAATTTCTATTCCTGTCTCCTCAGGTTTCTTCTTTGAAAATCTCAGAAACGGAAATACTACTAATGTTATATCACCTGCAAAGTCCTTACCGGTCTTCTGCAATTGTATTTGTTTTTCATCAACCTGCTGGTTATACAATGAAAAAACTGCTTCCTTAACCTTATCTGTCAATATATTTATCATACAGGTTTCTTACTATCGTTTTCAAGCATTTATTAAAAGGACAAAGATAATGATATGTTTGGAAGGTTATACTTATTCCACAATCATTCAAATTTAGTAGCTTCATTTGAATAGTATTAACCTTTTTAATTACTTTGTGAAGCATTGTTCTTTTACTAAGTGCTAATAGATCCGGATTATAAAAGCTAATAACCTTCATATTGTTTCATTCAATGTCCCCGATCCTCCGAATTACGGAGGGGTTATTGATATTTATTATAAAATCAAGAACCTGTCAGAGGCTGGGATCAATATATACCTTCATTGCTATCAATATGGCAGGGAAAAGTCTGCCGGACTTGAAGAATTTTGCGAACAGGTTTTTTATTATAAAAGACCTGCCGGATTTAATTATTACCTTTCTTCAATACCATATATCATTAAAACAAGGTTATCAGAAGAGTTGCTTAGTAATCTGGAGCAACCATACTGCCCCATTTTATTTGAAGGGATCCATACTACCGGCTTCCATAGCCACAAAGCACTGAATACCAGGCATAAGATAATAAGAACACATAACATTGAGCATGAATACTACAGGAACCTTGCGGGTACAGAACGAAATCTTTTCAGAAAATTCTTTTTTATGTCAGAGAGTGTCAAACTGAACAGATATGAAAAGAGACTGCCTGATGGAACAGTGATTGCTGCCATTTCAGAAAATGACAAAATTCATTATCGTAAGTACGGGTATGATGCATATTATATTCCCGCTTTTCATCCATTTGATACGGTTATGTCACGCGAAGGTACCGGAGAATACATTTTGTATCATGGTGATCTTTCTGTTCATGACAATGAAAGATCGGTGAGATACCTGATTGATAAACTGTATAAACATCTTCCGATTCCCCTTATTATTGCCGGAAAAGACCCTTCCAAAGGTTTAAATAGAGCAATTAATGGGAATCAAAACATCAAATTGATCGAAAACCCTTCATCTGATAAACTATCTGACCTGATAATGAATGCTCATATTATCCTGCTGCATTCTTTCCAGTCATCCGGTATGAAAATAAAATTGCTTTACTCACTCTTCCTGGGACGGCACTGTATTGCCCACAAGAATGTAATCGCGAATTCAGGACTGGACGACTTGTGTTATGGATGGAAAACAGAGGATCAATTAATTGAGAAGATCAAACATTTATTGGATAAGCCTTTTACAAAAGCCGAATCGGAAAAGCGGAAGAAAAAACTAAATGATAATTTTTCAAACCGGAAGAACACTACTCAGTTGCTAAAATTAGCTGGACAACTATAAATTTTGGCGGGCTTATAACCCACTTCATTATCAAATTGTATAGAAATAAAACTAATGAATTTCCGTTTCATACACAAATTCCTGCCCGTATGAATTTATAGCATACTGTAAATAGTGCTTTATTCAAATATTTTTTCAAAACTAACAATTTTTTATCTATATTTGTTGTGTAATCATGTATAATGTTGTTTAAG
>JAUVHQ010000166.1 GCA_030593185.1 Bacteroidota bacterium | reverse complement strand
TACATTACAATATGATGGTCTGGCTATCAAAGATACCAATACATTAAACCTTGCACTGAATTCAAGTGTGAAATTCACTCTAACACCTGCTTCTCCAAGTTTTCTTGCCCCTAACAGACCGGTTGCTGTAAATGGCACTTTCACCAGGAAGTGATCCGGACAGATATCATAATAACGTTTGCCATATTCCACAATAGCATCAATGTCATCTGCTGTATCAGTATGCAGTTCAACACTTACCAGTCCGCCAAACTTCTTAACCAAACGCAAGCCATGATAGGCATTCAGGATAAAGGCAATTTCCTTCACCTGTTCATCCGCAGAAAAGTTTTTAACCAATTCGCGAAGTTCAGGGATCAGGTTATCATAGATCCCTTTCTGAATCTCATTATTCAGCAATGTATTATTGGTAGTAAGTGCAGACATTTCTTTTGTCCACAACCCGGAAGCTAATTCCATATCGCCGGTATCAAGCCATATTTCAGTTCCGGCCTTATTCAAATTCTTCCAGAAACTATCATCGACGGGTTTTATTTTTTCTTCATTTACTGATTTAAGGATATAGGTTCTGATATTCTTATGGATAGAGCTTTTCGTCATCTGATTCAAGATTTGGCAATTAATAATGGATTAAAAATCCGAAGATATTAAAAATCCGGTTACATGAATGGTTACACCCGGTAGATGTATCGTGAACTTATTAAAAAATTGTCAACAGTTGTTAAAGTTCCGACTCAAAATACACCTTCACAAACCCTGACATAAAAGGTTTTATTTTCAAATTAAAAGATTTATTAGAAATTGGCTGACCGGTGGCATCAACCTCCTGAAGCATCAGTTTTTCTTTTTTCAGATAGGGTGACCCAACTTCAAGGGTAGTTTCTTTCCCTGCCACTTCGCGTATTTGAAGCACAACCGAACTTTTCTTTTCACCTGGTCTGACATTCACAAGCAACAGGTTTTCAGAAGAAAATTTCAGAACCGAAGCTTCCTGAAGAGGAGTCACTTTTTTCCCTGCCGGCAGTACACGGCTCAGGAAAGGTATCCTGTTACTCCAGCCGGTGCGGGTGGCATTGTCCATACCTGTATTATCTATTGTAGTAAGAAAATAACTCCAGCTAAAAGATCCGTGCTGATCGGCATTAAAATTGGTGGTCCAGTAATTGTTCATGGGCCAGGAGAAAATATGTGTAGTTTCAGGAACTGCATTAGCATCATACCTCCCTGTATTTATACCGCCAAATTGCATTAAGGGAGCTTCCTGGCTCCCCAAAATGATCTGCATTTTGTTATTGCGGACCGTAACGAAATTCTGAACAGTATTCCAGTCGTTAGCAGATCCCGGTATCTGGTCAACTCCTGCTTCCATCACTCCCCCCGCCACTTCGCAAAAAATCTTTCCATTATCAAGCAGGAACGGGAATGCAATATACACAGCTTCCGGATCTGTAACCGGCTTCTTCAACAGTGTGTATTCCATTCCAATTAACGGGATAGTATGATATAACCTGATCTCTGCAATAAATCCTCTGGGACTGTAGGAACAATCCTCTAACTCCCCGGCAAGACGAATAGCATCGTAAACAGGTCCATATGTTACGGCATCTAAATAAACGGTATCAAGCGGAAATCGTTCGTAATCATTCAGGGTAAAAGCTTCCATCTGACTTCGGTTTCCCAGGCGCTCATAAATAAATGCTCCCAGCTTCCATTTCGCGTTCCCGTCCACAAGCTCTATATCATTACTTTTATCATAAAGACTAGTAACAGCCCCGATGGTGGCATCTACCCGAAGGCTGTACCACTCATTTTCAAGCACAGCATTTTCTGACTGCTCAATTTCAAACGGTTTGTTATATCCTTCAATTAATTCAAGGCGGTATGTTTTATATCCAAAAGGCGGAACATCTTTAACCCAGATGCCCCATTTTGTTCCATCGCTACGGTGACTGAATGCCTGGGCAGGCGCTTCATTACCTTCCCGGTCAACAAAACGGAATTTCCTGTCTTTCGGTAAAACCTGGTGATCAATATACACTGTAGCCAGTCCGCTCCTTCTCCAGTTCAAAGTATTAAACAGTGTCAGTGACGGAACATCGGTCTTCTGAAGCTTACTTTGCAGGCGTCCCATCACTTCTTCTCCTACCATTCGTGACCGCTTAAACGCTTCCCAGGCATATGATTCTTTCAGTCGTCGCTGCTGCATGGTACTTTCTCCGTAAGGACTCCTGATACTTTCGGATGAGCCAAATGTATGCTCTCCATAGAACAGCAATGCTTTATTTGCTTCATCTACCCGTTGATTGAACCCATCAGGAATTCCAGCATTCATAATTGCTGCCATAGACATCCCGCCCTGATTCGCGATCAGATCAACATGAGCCTTACGTGTAGCTGCCACCTCGCGAGCACCTGAGCCAAATCCATCCGTCCACCAATCAGGCCATGCAGCCCGGTAAACAGGCAGGTCATCTGCATATCTTTCTTCTATCTCCTCAAAAAATTCACTAACAACAGCCGTTCTCAACTTTGGCCATTCATACAGGTCATTCCATTTCCTTATCATATCACTTGCAAGAGTTGAGGGAGGTGCATTGTCTGTAAGGTAACCTGAATGTTGAATTGCAGTAATATTGTATGGATATCCTTTATCGCCAAGGTCAGCGAGGTAATTCAACAGCTTATCCTCGAAATTATTAAAATCTCCGGTATGAATACCAAACACAGTATTTCCTGTCATATAATGTTCAGCACGATAGGTCAGCATTCGGTTCCCTGAAGGTGATTCCCACCAAAAAGCAGTAGGCTTATCAAAAGCTATCAGAGCACGATGTCCATGTGTTCCCATATTCAGATATTTAATGCCTACTCCGGAAAAGAAATCGTTTAAACACCAGCCGATACCATTCACATCATTCTGCATAGCTGTTTTTACTGATAATCCTGCTTCACGGATCCTTCTGATAGGTGCAAGAGAGGCAGCAAGCACTTGTTCGTCAGGCAGTTCATCAAAATTAAAGTACATTCCTGTAATCTCAATCCTGCCTTCATTCACACGTTTTTTTAATCGCTCTATCTGCTCCTGCGGTCTGCATTTCAGATATTCATCTACCGCCCATGATGCTTCACATGTCCACCGGAATCTTGCCGCATCGGAATAATCATCTGTTTTGTCACAATAATCCAGTGCATAATCAATAAACCGCAGATGCTCAGCCAGGATCTCAGTTTGGGGTCGTGTATACCCGATATCAGTATGTGTATGTTGCACAAAATTAATTCTCCATGGTTGCACCGGTTCAATTGTAACTGTCTTTCCGGCATTGAACCGGCTACTCTCAATACGAATACTCACTTCTTTTGATACATCAACTGCCGGGATACTTATACGGTAAAACCGGTGTCCGAAATCAAGATCAATATTTTTATCCAATTTTGCATCTATAAACAGTTTCCCTTTAACTGAAGGACCAAAATAGTACACATTAACCCCTAATACCTGGATTCTTTCATTCCCATTCTTCAATATCGCGGGATAAGGATTTACATCAATACCCGACTGCAATTCTGACTTAAAGGTCATATACCAGGCACGGCTGTTTGAAGGACTGCCCATAACTTTCAACTTAACCGGTTTCCCCGGAGTTAATAATTTAAATGGTATCTTAAGAAACATAAAACCAAAATTATCACCTACTCCGTCAGTCATGTTATTTACATATGATAATGAAATCCCGTTCCTTTCCGACACTTCCCATTTTTCCTTTCTTGTAGTAAAAAAAGGAAGTTTATATTTATCGTTGATCCCGAGAGTCATCTTAACGTTTCCCATGGTACAACCCATTCCTGCCAGCCATACAAATACAGCTTCTTTTTCGCGATAATCTTCAGGAACAGGTTCGGTTTTCCATAGCATTGATTGTTTACCGTTTAAGGCTCTAACCAGCATGCTTTCATTTACACCCGGTATAGATGAGTGATAACTGAAATCGGTACCTGAAATCTTTTCAGAAAAACCCCTGAAAAGGTTTTTTTCTTCAGGAAGTTTCACCTGAGCATAAGAATAAGAGGCAAAGAATAATAATAAAAAGCAAAATATTATGTGTACTGATCGTTTCATTTAAACATGTTTTTTGGGTTAATAATATAGCTTCCCAAATTTACCTTGTGCAATATTGCTATGCAATAAATCTTCGATTTATTTCACATCATTCTTTTCCTTTCAGTACACAGATAAGTTACATGAATTTTATTTACCAGAAGAGTTACAAACTTTTTTCTATACTTTTGCGCTTCAATCATGGGGAGTATTAAAAATGATCAGGTATATAAAAACAATTATTCTTTTTGGCTTTTTTGTTCACTCTATGTTGATCAGTGGACAAATTGATACGGTTGAAATAAAGGAGATAGTGGTTAGTGGACAACGGAGCCCTTCAATCCATTCTGAATTGAACCGTGTGGTAACTGTTATCAGGAAAGAGCAAATCAGGAATGCTCCTGTTCAAAGCTTACAGGAAATTCTGGAGTATGCAGTTAACGTTGATGTTCGACAAAGGGGTAATTTTGGTGTACAGGCTGATATAAGTATCAGGGGTGGAAGCTTTGAACAAACCCTAATACTTTTAAATGGAATAAAAATTAATGACCCGCAGACAGGGCATCATAATTTAAATATTCCTATTGATATAAACAGTATTGAGAGAATTGAAATACTGGAAGGACCAGGATCAAGGGTATTTGGTCCAAACGCATTTAGTGGAGCCATAAACATAATAACAAAACCAAAGGAATCAAACAATGTGAATTTAGTTTTAACAGGGGGTGAGCATGGATATTATAAAACCAACCTGTCAGGATCGCTCCGGCTGGGGGAAGTGGGTAACTTCGTTTCAATTGGAAAATCCGGATCAAACGGATATATCGAAAATACCGATTTTGGGATTACTAATTTTTTCTATCACGGATCAGTTAATTTATCTTATACGAGCCTGGATATTCAGGCTGGTTATCAGAACAAGGCTTTTGGTGCGAATAGTTTTTATACTCCAAAGTATCCTAACCAGTATGAACATACAAAAACAACCCTGGCCAGCATAAAGCTGACAACTGGTAATAAAATTAAGATCAGCCCTTTGATTTACTGGAGAAGGCATCAGGATCGTTTTGAACTGTTCAGGGATAACCCGGCTGTATGGTATACGGGGCATAATTATCATTTAACCGATATATATGGGGCAGAAGTAAATTCTATTTTTAATACCAACCTGGGCAAAACTGCAGTGGGTTTGGATTTCCGGTCTGAAAACATCCTGAGTAATGTTTTGGGAGAATCCATGGGGGATACACTGGATGTACCCGGTGAACCGGCAGGTTTTTTTACAAGACGAAAATCAAGGGAAAATATATCACTGTTTCTGGAACAAAATATAGTTATTGAAAAATTTTCAGCATCAGCCGGGATTTTAACGAACTGGAATACTGATTTTGACTGGAAAATGT
>JAUVHQ010000107.1 GCA_030593185.1 Bacteroidota bacterium | reverse complement strand
GACTGTGGACTGCCGACTGTGGACTGATTAGTTACAATGTTTTTAAAGCCGTCTGGTGATTTAAATCGCCTGGCATTTATTATAAAACATTACGAATCAGCCAGGTTTCTTCCTCAGGATCAGAAAGGTTATTTAGGTTTTTATTGTTATTTTTAGTAGTTTTATGCTTTAGAACAGTTAATATCAGGCATGAAGAACTTGGTTTCGGGAATACTGGCACTCTTACTTACCACCGGAATAAACATTTCCGGGTACGGGCAATGTGTTGCTGATACTGCCAATTGTAAGGATATTGATAAACCCGGACAGGTATGCCCGGACAGTTTACCGGTAGCTGAGTTAAATACACCTTATGAGCAGGTTTTTACAATAATACCACCTTATGAATTTGATTTTGAAGGAGCTGTTTTTACTATACATAAAATATTAATTGACAGTGTTACCAACCTGCCATCGGGATTATCGTATGAAGCTAATGCAACAGAATTATTTCCGGATAGTTCTTATTGTGTTTTAATCTCGGGTACCCCGATTGAGTTGGGTACATTTTTTCTAAAGATATATGTAACTCCTTTTGTTGAATTTATGGAATCTATTTTTCAAAGCGCTCAGACGGTAGATGATACATCCTTATTTATTACGGTGCAAAGCGCTACCGGATTACCTGGAATAAGTACTGATCAGATTATGTTATTACCTGTTAAGCCAAACCCGTTTACCATGTCATCCAGGATTGGACTTACTTCTGACAGGTTTGGGGTAGGTAATCTTTACGTGTTCTATATTACCGGTCAGATGGCACATCACGAAGAAATTTGGGTGCAACCGGGAAAAAATTATTTTGATTTCAGGGGTGAAACACTGAGGAAAGGAATATACCTGTACAAAGTCAGTTTTATGGGGAAGAGCTTTACCAGCAGGGTTGTGAAGATGTAAGGCTAAGGCTAAGGTTAAGATAATAAGAAAAAAGAGTAAAGAGTAAAGAGTAAAGAGCGGTGAGTAATGAGATGTGAGAGGTGAGTTGAAGAGTGAAGAAGAAGATTGATGAAACTTAACTTTTAACTCGTAACCCGAAACCCGCTTTGTCCACCGTAGTGATAACGAAGGTGGATAACACGTAACATTTCCCTTTAAAAATTCCAGGATAATTGCAATGAGAAATTTCGTGGAGGTCCGATATCCCCCGGACGGATTATGTACTCCTTATTCAATAGATTTTTTGCATGGACAGTAAGTTCTCCCCGGCGACTGATCTTATAACCGACTCTGGCATTCACAATCCAGTGAGCTTTCTGATGATCTTTCCAGTACTCCGGGAACCCGGGCAGGATCATATTTCCAACCAGTGGATCAATAAAAATTTCATCAATACGTTCAGTTTTACTCCGAAAGATTATTGTTGTTCCTAACCTGATCTTTTTCCGGCTGAATTCAAGGTTCGTTTTAAAGGAATGTTTGAACCTGTATTTAAGCAGGTTGAGTGTATCAGGATTGCCAGGAGATATTGTAAGGTCTATAGGATTCAGGTATGTATATCCAATCTGCCCATGAGTTTGCAGAGATCCTGATTGTCCTTCGGCAGAAAGAGTGATCTCAAAACCGGTAATTCTTGCCATCCCTGTATTAAGTGCCTTAAAACCAACATGATCAAATGTAAGAATAGTAACGGTATCAGGAGCATAAACGCCAAAATTAAACTCTATCATGTCTTTATATTCAGTCCGGAACCCGGATATATCCAAAAACCCTTTAATATTTGAGATAGTAAATCCCTGCTTGATACCGATTTCGGCATTCCATCCGGTTTCGGGGTTCAGGTATGGGTTTGGGAATATATTAAGGGCTCCGACCTGTGTGCCTGTAAATTTCTCAGCTACAGAGGGATACCGGTATCCCTGGCCTAAGGAGAAGCGAAGAAAAGTAGCTTTGGCTGCCCGGTAATTCATACCGGCTCTGAACACTACCGGTGATGAAGCTGATTCATTATCCAAACGGTATATTTCCCACCTCAATCCGGCAGTCCACGTAAATTTATCCCCGATTTTGCTATTAAGCTGTGAGAAAATTGCTGCATTATTGCTATAATGATCTCCATATAATTGACCATTTATTAAGCTGTATGAACCGGTTATACCGGAAACCAGATCAAAAATTTCTCCGATTTTCCTGTGATATTTATATTCAACATAGAATAACTTTGAGGCATTGTTTTTATCCTCTGCTTCCAAAAAATCGTTCCTAAAGAAAAGATACCTTGTTTTTAATGAGTGATGATCACCGGTACCGGTTGTGAAGGAAATGTACGGATCAAGGCTGAGTCGGGTTCCGAATAGTGTAGAAACTACTTCCGGATTTTGAACATACGCACCGGAATCACTATTTAACCAGAGAAGAAAATCACTTTTATCTGTGTACATCAGATTAGAGTTGAGTCCCATGATAAGTCCCGGTATTTTTGAACTTTTTCTTGTCAGATTGAGCGTCATTCGTGTTCGTTGTTCAAATTCATTTTCACGGTATCCCTGGTTGGCAAAATAATTTATGCTTGCAACCACATCAAGCTTTTCAGTTTTTTGAGCATGCGAGATATCAACACCCAAAAAAATTGGATTATGTTCCCACCATACCATCTCTTCCCTTGAAGGTTTTGTATATAAACCGGTATAAATATTTATACGGGTTTGAGGATTGATACCCGGATATTTTGTGCGGAAATGAATAACACCGTTCAGTGCAGATGAGCCATACAAAACAGAAGAAGCCCCCTTCAATACTTCAACCATAGATACATTTTCAATTGGCAGAAAGCTCCATTTAACATCCATTGCATCTGCTGAAAGGATCGGCAGATCATCGACCAGGACAAGTATCCTGCTTCCCGCACCATAACTGTAACCACTTCCACCCCGGATGCTTGCCTGTCCATCCATAACATCAATGCCCGGAATCTGGTTGAGAATAACATCTAAAGAGATAGGATTTGATTCACGTATTAACCTGGGCTTTAATACCTCCATTGATACTGTTATGTCAGAAAGCTTCTGTTCAAACCGGGATGCACTGATTACAATTTCATCAAGAAGCTCACGTGATTGTTCAAGGAAGACATCTAAAAGTATTGTATCATTATCTGTGATTACTAATTCATGACTGAATTCCCGGTATCCTATAAAATTATATTTTACAATGGCTTTTCCGGATGAAAGCTCAAGTTGATAATATCCGTTTATGTCAGTGGAAGTGCCTGTGTTTTTTTCGGTAAGTATTGTTGCTCCGGTAAGGGTTTCTCCTGTAATTCTATCATAAACAGTTCCATGGATAATTCCCGTTTGCTGACAGGTTGAACTTAAAGTGGATACTATCAGTAACAGCAATAACATGAAATAAACTGCCTTGAGAATAGGGGGACAACTTTGTGATCTGGATTTCCTGATCATGGTTGAGTGAATTTCTAAAAAATGTTAATATAACAAAAAGCGTTGTTATTCAGAGCAATAATATTTTTTTTATTTTTCTTTAGATAAAAATTGATTTTGATATAAAATTTTTGTAAATTTATATATATCGTTATTTTATAAGTAATTATAAATCAGTATTATATTGTTTTTGCTTACATTTTTAATTTAAAATTATTAGGGTATGGAAAAAAATGTTGGAATATGGCTTGATTCAGAAAAAGCTTACATCATTTCCCTGATTGATGGCAGGGAGAAACTTGAGAAGATTGAATCAAATGTTGAATCGAGGGTAAGATATAAAGGAGAAAAAAAATCATTCTCCCGGATAGGCGGACAGTTGGTTAACCCTCAGAAGAAGAAAACAAAACGAAAGAAACAGCAATTACAAAGTTATTTTCAGAACATCCTTAATAAAACAAATGACGCAGGAAATATCTACATTTTTGGTCCGGCTGAGGCAAAAATCGGGTTAACAAAAGAATACAAAAAACACAAAAGATTACAAAACAAGGTGTTAAAGGTGGAAATTTCAGATAATCTAACAAAAAATCAAATGATAGCACAGGTCAGGGAGGTTTTTACCAAAGAATCCTGAATAATAGTCATTTAATCGTTATACACTTTTTTACACCAATGTTAAATGTCAGATGAGAAGATGTGAAGATGAGACAAGAGAATAATTAATATTAAACATATTTTTTTGGTTCGATAAAATTTCGTAAAAATAATAACGTTATTAATGCCGTTATTAAATTTTAAACTATGGCACGTAGAAAACTGGAAGAGAGGGAGAAAAAGTAAGAAGTAAGTTGTAAGAAGTAGGTAGTAAGGTGTCCCGTCCTGAAAAATGTCTACGTAATACTTAGAATGCAGTTTATTGAAAGCAAAAATCGTATAATACCGAAATACAAAATTTTACAAAACTCAAAAATTAAATACGGAAAACAGGAAGTGTATCAAACGGGCTCCGGATATTATATTTATTAAAAAAAGGAGTATTATGTGGAATCCGTTTTTACTTGGGTATATAAGTATTATACGGTAATTTGCGATAGAATATAATGTTAGCTGCTACGAGTTGAAAATAGAAAATGCAGGATTTTTTATGATCAAAAAAGTTGTAAAAATACAAGGCTTGAACGAACATAAAATAAGTTCGATTAATAATAACTTGGCTTATTGGTTAAGTAGAACATCAGAAGAACGAATATTAACTGTCGAATATTTAAGAAGGCAATATCATGGAAGTACAGCCAGACTTCAAAGATCTGCTCGGGTTATTCAACGCAAACAAAGTTGAATATATGATTGTTGGTGGCTATGCATTAGCTTACCACGGAGCACCTCGTTATACAGGAGATATAGATATTTATGTTAAACCTGATTCTCAAAATGCTGAACTAATAATGAAAGCTTTGGTTGAATTTGGATTTAACTCTGTGGGATTAACAGTTGAAGATTTTGAGAATCCTGATAAAGTTATTCAACTTGGAGTCCCACCAGTAAGAGTAGATATTATCACATCTATATCAGGTGTTTCATGGAAAGATGCTTCTTCAGGTTGTGTTGAAGGAAAATATGGCGATGTGCCAGTCAAATATATTGGATTAAATGAATTCATTATAAATAAGCGGACAATAGGAAGAAAAAAAGATTTATCAGATTTAGAAGCGCTTGGTAAAGATTAAAAAGAACATAGCCCGGATAGCTACCGGAGCGATCTTCCCGATTTTCGGAAAACGAAGTAAAAAAATTCCGACACATTTCATAATCCGTAACACGAAACCCGCTTTGTCCACCGTAGTGGTAACGAAGGTGGATAACACGTAATTTATGAATCCGCTTTTGCTTGGATATATGAGTATTATATGATAATTTGCAGTAGAATATAATGTCAGGTCACTGGTAATAAAACAATAATATGTCTAATGAAATATGTCAAAAACAAGGTTTAGAAAATAATAGGTTCCATAAAAGAAGGTAATACCAAATGTATTTAAAATCGAGAAGAAATGTTATCAAAACTATTTTGTATGCTGCATTTGCTGGTTTTACACCTTTATTCAGTGCTAACAGTTTTATATACAAGGAAAGAAAAGATCGGGATTTTGAACCAGGATATTTAGAACTACATAAAAGTGGGGAATTGAAGAGACGGGGGGAAAAGTTATGGGAGTTGATGGAAAGTTGTGAACTTTGTCCAAGAATGTGTGGAGTGAATAAACTCAAGGGTGAAAAGGGCTTTTGTCAGGCGAATTCACAGTTAGAGATTTCATCTTTTCATCCTCATTTTGGAGAAGAAAAGCCGCTTGTGGGAAAAGGTGGTTCAGGGACTATATTTTTAACGAATTGTGGATTAAGATGTGTATTTTGTATAAACTGGGAGGTTAGTCAAGGAGGAGAAGGTTCCGCAAGAAGCATCAAAGATTTTTCGAATATGATGTTAGCTCTTCAAAAACGAGGGTGTCCTAACATAAATATTGTTACTCCAACTCATTATTCGCCACATATAGTTCTTGCATTAGATAAAGCAGCTTCGAAAGGACTAAAATTACCAATAGTTTATAATACTTGTGGTTGGGAACGAGTAGAGATATTAAGAATTCTTGATGGTATAATAGATATTTATTTGCCTGATTTCAAGTATTCTGATGGACAAAATGCAGCTAAATATTCGTCTGGAGCAGATACATATGTTGAAGTTTCGCAAAGTGCTTTACTTGAAATGCATCGTCAAGTGGGTGTGGCTAAGCCGGCGAATGATGGGCTTATGTATCGTGGATTAATGATTCGTCATTTAGTTATGCCAAATAACGTAAGCGGTACAAAAGAAATAATAGAATGGATTGCAAAAAATCTTCCAAAAGATACATACTTAAATCTAATGTCGCAATATAGACCTATGTATAAAGCATTTGAATATCCTGAAATATCGCGAAAAATTACACGAAAAGAATATACAGATACGATTAACTGGGCAAAAGCAGCAGGACTAACAAATTTGGATATTCAGGGATATCATTATTAAGAATTGATAATAAAAGAATTAAATTGGCTGACAGATATAATCTGACTAAAATTAAATAATCAACATAAGCCAATTTTTACTATTGAATAATGTTAAGGTTAAGGATATCTCCTTTTTACATCTTTGTTTACGGGTAACTCCACAATTTATTCTTACAAATCACCAGGTGTATTAAACGAGCTCCGGATATTATATTTATTTAAAAAAGTAGTATTATATGGAATCTGTTTTTACTTGGATATATAAGGATTATATGATAATTTGCGGTAGAATATAATGTTAAGCAGAACCTATGTAAAATTATGGAAAAACTATTATGAAACTTCCATGTATTATTAATGCACAAATAAAAATGATTAAATAACGGTTGCGCAACAGTATCCGGATTTTTTCACATGGAAGTTCACGAGCGGGTTTGCGCCATGGGTTTTTGTGGGAGCGAGTAACAAATACCACAGAACTTGTAAAAAGGTAGAAAATATAAGTAACCTTGTCA
>JAUVHQ010000280.1 GCA_030593185.1 Bacteroidota bacterium | reverse complement strand
GTCTGCAGTCCACAGTCAGCAGTCCACAAAAAAGTAAATAACAATCAAACAATTATAACACATACTTAATCACATTCCCGATAAATCGGGACTGAGAAGTATAAATAGCCCAGTCTTCAAATTGCCGACTGCCGACTGAAGATTGCCGACTTAAAAAAGCAATATATAATGAGATTAGCCATTATCAAGCTATAAGCATTGAAATTCCGAAACATTTAATTGTACTTATATGATTCAGGTTTTCCTGAGCTGGACCGGTAATAATGCAGATTTACTTATTGAACTATTTGGTTTTTTAACTGCACTTATTTACCTCTACTTTTCAATAAAACAGAAAATCTGGCTGTGGCCATTTGGCATCATAACATCATCGTTATACATTTATATATTCTATATTTCAAGTCTGTATGCCGATATGGGTTTACAGATTTATTACGTGTTAATTAGTTTTTATGGCTGGTATCATTGGGTTCATGGCGTAAACCATAACAAGGATAGTAATCTTTCAATTTCAACCCTTTCAGGTTCTTTGGCTCTTAAATTGTTATTGATATTATTTGTTATTTACTGGATAATTGTATTTATTCTCTTGAAAGGTCCGGCTTATCTCGGCATGCCTCCCTCTGACCTTCTTTACTGGGATGCTTTTACAACATCAGTAAGTATTATTGCTACATGGATGCTTGCCAGAAAAATAATTGAGCATTGGATTGCCTGGATAATTGTTGATTCTGTGTCATTCGGTTTGTATATTTATAAAGAATTGTACATTACTGTCGTTTTGTTTCTGATCTATACTATTCTTGCATTTGTTGGATTTTATAAATGGAAAAAAGATTTAATAAAAACAAGCCAAAGTACAGAAAGATAGTCCTGACCGGACCTGAATCAACTGGAAAGACATGGTTGGCGAAACGATTAGCCTTACATTACCAGACTGACTGGATTTCGGAATATGCCAGGGAATATGTTAAGAATCTGAAAAGAAAATATAACTATTCTGATTTAGTTGTTATTGCGCAGTATCAGGTTAATGTTGTGAAAGATTATAATGGGAAAGTTAACAGGTTTCTTTTTCTTGATACTGACCTTATTATTCTCAAAGTCTGGTTTGATGTTGTTTATAACGATTGTCCTGCCTGGCTGACTGAAAGTATTCGTAATCGTAATATTGACCTTTACCTGCTTTGTGACACTGATATTATGTGGGAATATGATCCTGTGAGAGAAAATGCTGATCAGAACAGGGAAGGACTTATTAAAATGTATAAACAAGAAATTCAGGACTCCGGTGTTCCATTTGTTATGATCAGAGGTAAGGATAATACCAGGTTAGCGAATGCTGTTAATGCGATTGATAATTTGTTTGGTGGAATAACTAAAGGGGAAGAATTTGTTTAAGGGTTTTGCCGGTTTCAAATATTCAATTTCGAATTTCATATCATTTATATCATTTTAGCTCACTTTAGTTCATTTTAGTCATTTATATTAATACAGATTATAACTAAAATAATAATGGGAAAATATGGTAATGTCTATATTGCGAAAACAATGCAGGGACTTGAAGGAGTACTTGCGAAAGAACTAAAAGAGCTGGGTGCATGCAGGATAAAACCGGGTAGAAGAATGGTTGAATTCTCCGGTGATATGAATATTGTCTATAAAGCTAACTATTGGCTTCGGACTGCCCTCCGGATTCTTGTACCTGTCCGGTCATTCAGAGCTATAAATGAACATCAACTTTATACTGAAACGAAAGCTATTAATTGGGAAAAATATTTAAGTCTCCAACATACTTTCTCTGTTGATTCGGTAGTATTTTCAAAGTACTTCAACCATTCACATTATGTTGCTTTGAAGGTGAAGGATGCGATTGTGGATCAGTTTCGGGAGAAAAAAGGCCGGAGACCGTCAGTTGATAGCAAGAATCCGGATATAAAAATTAATATTTATATAAATATTGATAGATGTACAATTTCACTTGATAGTTCCGGTGAATCATTACATAAACGAGGTTATAGAGTTGACCAATACAAAGCACCACTAAACGAAGTTTTGGCTGCGGGGTTGATCATGTTATCCGGTTGGGATAAAAAAACAAACTTTCTTGATCCTATGTGTGGTTCCGGAACGTTTCTTATTGAAGCGGCTATGATTTCAAGAAATATTCCACCTGGGTATTACAGGCAAAAGTATAGTTTTATGAACTGGCTTGATTATGATCCTGAACTGTACAGGGATATTCAGGTAAGCCCCTATTCAAAGCAATATGAACCAAAAATACTGGGAAAAGATATTTCATTCCGTGCTATTGCAGCTGCAAGAGAAAACATCCAAAAGGCAGATCTATTGTCATCTATATCTCTCGAGGTTAGTTCTTTTGAAACAACCAGCTCTCCATGGAATTCCGGTTATATTATTATTAATCCGCCATATGGTGAAAGAATCAAGATTGCTGCAACAGGGAAGCTTTACAAAACAATTGGGGACCATCTTAAAAAAGAATTTCCTGGATATAAAGCATGGATATTTAGCTCGAATTTTGAAGCACTTAAGCAAATAGGTTTGCGTCCAACGGTTAAAAAAATACTTTTTAACGGACCTCTAGAATGTAAATTCATGGGGTTTGAAATGTACGAAGGATCAAAATGAGAAACAATTTCCCCAATTATTTATTGGAAAACAAATTTTTGTAGTATATTTAATTTTAAATATTCTTATCAGTTTTTTTGAAATTTTCAGATAAGATATTATTTTTATTGTTTTTTTTAATTTAGTTATATAAGTTCTATTTTTATTATATTTGTCAATTAATGGTTTTGAATAACCTGGCAAAGGAGTACGAAAACTTTTAGCCTCAATGAGTTTTAATTTTCAAGAATACTTTGATGAATTAAATGGCGGGAATGTGCTATTTTCCTATAAGGGAAGTATTACTACAGCCCTGATAAACAACGTATTAGATACTGTTGAAGCTAAACTTCAGGACTCTGATGAGCATTCAAAAATACGAAAGAAAGTTTATAATGTTCTGGTAGAGGGCTTACAGAATTTATATCATCACAATGATGATTTGCCAAATTCTTACAAAGAAAAATTTGAAGATGGTTTTGGCGTTTTAGTTATTAAGAAACTTGGTGATTGTTATAAAATTTCAACAGGAAATTTTATTTTCTCCGAGCATATTAAAGGATTAAAAGGCAGGATTGATAAGATAAATTCATTGTCGAAAGAGGAGTTAAAAGAGGAATATAAGAATATACTTAATAACCAAAAAATGTCGGCAAAAGGAGGTGGAGGACTTGGATTAATTGATATTGCCCGTAAAACAGGAAACAAACTCGATTATATGTTTCATAACTTTG
>JAUVHQ010000021.1 GCA_030593185.1 Bacteroidota bacterium | reverse complement strand
GCCAAGATTTGATTTATTCTCAGTTCCATCAATCTGTATCATAGCTGTATCAATAATGTTTTGATCAGCAACATCAAACCCTATCAATTCTTCACGGAGAACAGTATTAATATTGTTTACTGCCTTCAAAACACCTTTACCCATATAACGACCTTTATCTCCATCCCGTAATTCAACCGCTTCATGAACACCTGTAGATGCTCCGGAAGGGACTGCTGCTCTACCCATAAAACCTGTGTCAGAATATACATCCACCTCAACAGTTGGATTTCCACGAGAATCAAGAATTTGCCGTGCAATAATTTCAGTTATTAGCCCCATAGCTTTGGTATTTTATAAAATATCATTTTCGCTTTTCTTCTCCACTTTTACATCTTCTGTTTCTTCAGCTTTCAGGTTTTCTTCAGTTTTGACTTTTTCCGGTTCTTTTTCTTCCTTCCCTGCCTCTTCATTATTATCGTCCGGTTCTGTTTCAATTCCTTATCTTCAACAACTTGAGTTTCAGGCATTTCTTTAGGGGTTTCACTACCTCCTTTTCCACCTCGTCTGGTTCGCAAGCGTTTGGTTTTTTTATCTTCTTTAGCAGTTAAAAGGTTTTCATTGTAATCAACCAGCTCAATAATGCACAATTCTGCATTATCTCCAAGACGGGATCCGGTTTTTAAGATCCGTGTATATCCTCCGGGTCTCTCAGCAATTTTCGGTGAAACCTCTCTGAATAATTCTGAAACTGCATATTTATTCCTGAGATAACTGAATACTACCCTTCTTGAATGGGTAGTATCACTTTTTGATTTTGTAATTAAAGGCTCAACATAGGTTCTAAGTGCCTTTGCTTTAGCTATTGTTGTTTGTATTCTTTTATGTAGAATCAACGATGATGCCATATTTGCAAACATTGCCTCTCTGTGAGGTTTTGTTCTGCTTAAATGATTAAATCCTTTTCGATGTCGCATTTCTAAAAATTCGATTACCAGTTATTCACAATAATTATTCCTTATCTAACTTATATTTAGTTGTATCCATACCAAAATTAAGGTTCATTGACTTCAAGAGGTCTTCAAGTTCAGTAAGAGATTTTTTTCCAAAGTTTCTAAACTTAAGTAAATCATTCTTGTTATACTTAACAAGTTCTCCTAAGGATTCAACCTCTGCTGCTTTCAAGCAATTCAGAGCACGAACAGACAGGTCGAGGTCAACAAGTTTCGTTTTAAGCAATTGCCTCATGTGAAGTACTTCCTCATCAAACTCTTCATTGGCAAATTTTTCATCTGTATCTAAAGTGATCTTCTCATCAGAGAAAAGCATAAAGTGATAGATTAGTATTTTTGCTGCTTCTTTCAGTGCTTCTTTAGGAAATACAGAGCCATCTGTTTGTATTTCAAAGATAAGCTTTTCATAATCAGTCTTTTGCTCTACCCTATAGTTTTCAATGGAATACTTTACATTTATAATAGGTGTAAATATTGAATCGAGAGCAATTAGTCCATATTCCATTTCAGGTGGTGCATTTTCTTCAGCAGGCACATAACCTCTGCCTTTATTAATTGTGAACTCCACCTGAAGTTTTACGTCAGGTTCTAATCTGCAAATGACATGATCGGAATTCAAAACCTCAAAGCTATTTAAGAATTCGGAAAGATCACCTGCTTTGAATTCGTTTTTACCCGAAATATTAACCATTATCTTCTCGCTATCAACATCTTCAACCTGTTTCCTGAACCGGATTTGTTTTAGGTTGAGAACCATTTCGGTCACATCTTCCATAACACCCTTTATGGTTGAAAATTCGTGATCGATACCATCAAATTTAACAGTAGTAATTGCGTACCCTTCAAGCGAAGAGAGCAGGATTCTTCTTAGGGCATTACCTACAGTAATCCCATATCCGGGTTCTAAAGGACGAAATTCGAACTTGCCAAATTTTTCGTCCGATTCAATCATTATTACTTTATCGGGCTTTTGGAATGCTAGTATGGCCATAAATTAATTCTTAAAAATATTATTTAGAGTATAATTCAACTATTAATTGTTCTTTGATATTCTCAGGAATATCTTCTCTTTCAGGCACATTTAAAAACTTACCTGCTAACTGATCCTGATCCCATTCGAGCCAGGATGAGTGAGAATATCGTACAGTCTCAAGAGAATTTAATACTACCTCAAGAGATTTTGATTTTTCACGAACACCAACAATATCACCAGCCTTAAGCAAAAATGATGGAATATTTGAAACCTTTCCATTTACAGTTATGTGTTTATGTGATATAAGTTGCCGGGCACCGTTTCTGGTTGGTGCAATGCCTAAACGAAATACTACATTATCTAGTCTTGACTCAAGCAGTTGGAGAAGGACCTCTCCTGTAACACCCTGATTTCTTAAAGCTTTATCAAACAATTTTGCAAACTGACGTTCCAACACACCATAAGTGTATTTGGCTTTCTGTTTTTCTTTCAGCTGGATTCCGTATTCAGAAGTTTTTCTTCTTCTTTTGTTGGCCCCATGGTGTCCTGGCGGATAGTTCTTTTTCTCAAAGTACTTATCGGGTCCGTAAATAGGATCGCCAAATTTTCTTGCAATTTTCGTTTTTGGTCCGATATATCTTGCCATTTATATTTCTCTTATTTTAATTTTAAGTTTTCCTATATATAAACTAAACTCTTCTTCTTTTTGGCGGTCTGCATCCGTTATGTGGCATAGGTGTAACATCCATAATTTCGGTTACCTCAATACCATTTGAATGTATAGTTCTTATAGCAGATTCTCTTCCTGAGCCAGGACCTTTTACAAACACCTTTACTTTTCTTAAACCATTGTCATAAGCTGTCTTGGCACATTCCTCAGCTGCCATCTGTGCTGCATAAGGGGTGTTTTTCTTTGAACCTCTGAATCCCATTTTTCCTGCCGAAGCCCAGGATATAACTTGCCCTGAGTTATTGGTTAAAGAGATAATGATATTATTAAATGAGGCGTGGATATGGGCTTGCCCGTAGGGTTCAACCTTAACCACTTTTTTTCGTGAAGTACCTTTCTTCTTAGCCATATTCCAGTCTATTTTGTAGCTTTCTTTTTATTAGCAATAGTTTTTCTTCTGCCTTTACGGGTTCTGGCATTGTTTTTTGTGCCTTGACCTCTTACAGGCATTCCGGTACGATGACGAATACCACGGTAACTGCCAATATCCATTAATCGCTTAATATTCATCTGCATTTCCGAACGCAACTCTCCTTCAAGCTTGTATTCATCATTCAGGATCTTTCTTATTACATTAAGCTGGTCATCAGACCAATCCTTAACTTTCATATCCCGGTCTATTCCAGCTTTATCGAGGATTTTACCAGCATTACTTTTTCCAATACCGTAGATATAGGTTAAACCTATTTCTCCTCTTTTTTCATTTGGTAAATCAACTCCTACTATTCTTGCCATAGAAACTTATTATTAATAAATTATAATAAAAAATATTATCCCTGTCTTTGTTTAAATCTGGGATTCTTCTTATTAATGACGTAAAGTCTTCCTTTTCTTCTAACGATTTTACAGTCAGAACTACGCTTCTTTATAGATGCTTTTACCTTCATGGTCGATTTATTTTCTTTATTTATACCTGAACGTTATTCTTCCCTTTGTAAGATCATAAGGTGACATTTCAACTTTAACTTTATCCCCGGGAAGAATTTTAATATAATGCATTCGCATCTTCCCTGAAATATGAGCAGTAATAACGTGTCCGTTTTCTAATTCAACACGAAACATTGCGTTAGACAGGGCTTCAATAATTGTACCATCCTGTTCAATTGATTGTTGTTTCGCCATTACTAAATTGTTTAATTATTTAATATTTCATCGATAAACCGAAAAGTGGTTAATATATCTGCTTTCCCGTGATCGATTGCAACGGCATATTCAAAATGTGCCGATGGTTTATTGTCCATTGTCCGGATGGTCCAGCCATTCGGGTCCTGGGTAATATTTTTCATTCCCATGTTTATCATGGGTTCAATACAAATTACAAGCCCTTTTTTCAACTTAATGCCCTGGTTCCGGTTTCCATAATTGGGAACTTCCGGTTTTTCATGCAGGCTTCTTCCGAGACCATGCCCTACCATTTCCCTAACAATAGAAAAACCACCACTTTCAGCATGCTTCTGAACAGCAAAACTAATATCCCCAAGTCTATTACCATGAATTGCCATCTCAACACCTTTCTCTAACGATTCGCGGGTATATTTAAGCAATTTTATCAATTTCTCATCTACCTCGCCAACAGGGAATGTAAAGGCAGAATCCCCGTAAAATCCATTATTAATAACTCCACAATCAATTGAAATAATATCACCTTCAATTAATTCATATTCAGATGGTATTCCATGAACTACCTGGCTGTTAACTGAAGTACAAAGGGTATTCGGAAAACCGTTGTATCCCTTAAACCCGGGTTCATATCCATGGTCTCTGATATATTCTTCGGCAATTATATCAAGTTTCCGGGTTGTGACACCAGGCTTGATATATTTTGCCAACTCTGCAAGTGTTTTTGATACAAGCAGGTTATTCTCTCTAAGTATCTCAATCTCTCTGTCGGTCTTGTAATTAAACATCAAAGAACGTCTATTATATTATAGCAGCACTACCCGTTCTACCTTTTATTCTTCCTGATTTCATTAAGCCGTCATAATGACGCATTAACAGATGACTTTCAATCTGTTGTAACGTATCCAGAACAACACCAACTAAAATAAGTAATGAAGTTCCACCATAGAATTGAGCAAATTGCCCGGACACGCCAAGATTCACAGCAAAAGCAGGAAGTATTGCAACTAACGCAAGAAAAAATGATCCCGGCAGGGTTATTCTTGACATAATCGTATCAAGAAATTCAACTGTTTTTCGTCCAGGTTTAATTCCGGGTATAAATCCCCCGTTTTTCTTCATATCCTCAGCCATCTGGTTAGGATTGATTGTAATAGCAGTATAGAAATATGTAAACAGTATGATCATAATGCCAAACGCAAAACTATACCAAAAACCATACATATTTGAAAACGCTGCTGCAAATCCTGACACCGAGTCTGAAGATGAATATCCAATAAGCATTATCGGTAACATCATTATTGCCTGAGCAAAAATAATGGGCATAACACCTGCAGCATTAACTTTTAGGGGAATATATTGTCTAACTCCGCCATATTGTTTATTTCCTATAATTCTTTTAGCATATTGAACAGGTATTCTTCTTGTCCCCTGAACAAGCAAAATTGTACCGAGTACTACAATAAAAAGGAACACAAATTCAATTAATAAGCCAACTAATCCACCCGAACCATTTACACGTGTCCCAAATTCAAATATCAGAGATGACGGGAGACGTGCGATAATACCTATCATAATAATCAGAGAGATACCATTACCAATTCCTTTATCTGTGATTTTTTCGCCAAGCCACATTACAAACATTGTTCCTGTGGTAAGGATAATCACAGATGAAACAGTAAAGAATGCCCCTTTAAGCACAAATGCAGTTTCAGGTAATTGAGCATGAAGATTAGCAAGATATGTTGGGGCCTGAACGATTAAGATACCAACTGTAAGATACCTGGTTATCTGGTTTATCTTCCTTCTTCCGCTTTCCCCTTCCTTTTGTAATCTCTGAAAATATGGAACAGCAATTCCCATTAATTGTATCACAATCGATGCAGAAATATATGGCATAATACCAAGCGCAAAAACCGAAGCTTGTGAAAATGCTCCTCCTGAAAACATATCCAGTAATCCCATTATTCCTTCTTTTGTCTGCGCCTGTAGATTCTCAAGCTGAGAAGGATCTATACCAGGGAGGGTAACATATTTTCCTAACCGGTAAATTAATAATATACCAAGTGTGTAAAGGATCCTGTTACGAAGATCTTCTATTCTAAAAATATTCTTTATGGTATTAATCGCTTTCATTAGAAAGTTATTTTTTCAACAGTTCCTTTCCGGGATTCGATGGCTTCCTGTGCTGACTTTGAGAAAGCATGTGCTTTCACATCAAGTTTCATAGTCAACTTACCATTGCCAAGAATTTTCACCAAAGTTTTTCCGGACACCAACCCAGCTTTTACAAGTGTTTCAATATCTATTTTATCTGTCTTTATCTTTTCAGCAAGAATCTGGATCACATCCAGATTCACACCTTTGTACACTTTCCTGGTGGGATTCGTAAACCCAAATTTAGGAACCCTACGCTGCAGAGGCATTTGTCCACCTTCAAAACCAATTTTCTTTGAATATCCCGACCTGGATTTCTGACCCTTATGTCCTCTGGTAGCAGTGCCACCTCTTCCAGACCCCTGTCCTCTTCCGATCCTTTTTGGTTTTTTTATTGATCCTTCTGCAGGTTTTAGATTACTTAAATCCATAATAATGAAACATATATATTATTATTACAATTTTTCAACTTTCACAAGGTGAATGACTTTATTAACCATTCCCAATATTTGCGGCGTAGCTTCTACCTCAACAGAACCGTGCATTTTTTTCAAGCCAAGTGCTTCAAGCGTTCTTTTCTGACGCTTTTCACTACCTATTTTACTTTTTACCTGTGTTACGCGAATTTTTGTCATAACTAAAATCCTTCTAATCTAACCGTTAAAAACTTTTTCCATTGAAATTCCTCTTTGCCTGGCCACAGTAAATGCGTCTCTTAATTCGAGCAACGCCAGCATGGTGGCTTTAACCAGGTTGTGCGGGTTTGATGATCCCTTTGATTTCGCAAGAACATTCTTTACTCCGACACTTTCAAGCACAGCTCTCATTGCACCCCCTGCTTTAACACCTGTACCACTGGATGCAGGTTTAATAAAGACCTTTGCACCACCAAATTTTGCTAATTGCTCATGAGGAATTGTACCGTTAATAATTGGCACTTTTATAAGGTTCTTTTTTGCATCTTCAACACCCTTTGCAATGGCAGTTGTAACTTCACTGGCCTTTCCTAATCCGTATCCAACTATTCCATCTTCATTACCAACAACAACAATTGCTGAAAAACTAAAGGTACGACCACCTTTCGTAACCTTTGTAACCCTCTGTATACCAACAAGTCGGTCCTTGAGTTCAAGATCGATGGTTTTTACTTTTCTAATACTGTTCGACATAATCTTAAATTTTTAATCCGTTTTCCCGGGCTGCATCGGCTAATGATTTTACTCTCCCATGGAATAAATATACGTTCCTATCAAAAACTACTTGTTTAATTCCCTCTTTCTTACATTTTTCCGCAATCAATTTACCGACAAATTTGGCTTGCTCGGTTTTTGTGATATTCTTTTTATCTGCAATAACTTTCTCAAGAGATGATGCTGCAATTAAAGTTTTGCCCCGAAAATCATCAACTAACTGAACATATATCTGCTTGTTACTTCTATACACAGACATTCTCGGTTTTTCACTCGTACCAGAAAGTTTCCCACGGATACGCATTTTAATTTTTTGCCTTCTTTCACTCTTTGTTAAAGACATAGTCTACTTAGTTTTACACTATTAAACACTTGCAGCCTTTCCGGCTTTCTTTCTAATTTGTTCACCCACAAACTTAATCCCTTTACCTTTATATGGTTCAGGAGGACGAAATGAACGAATCTTTGCAGCCACCTGTCCAATAAGCTGTTTATCATGACTTTTTAAAGTAATAACAGGATTCTTTCTCCGTTCAGTTTTAGCCTCAACTTTAACTTCCGGAGGTAATTCAATATAAATATCATGCGAATAACCCAAATTTAGTTCCAGTCTTTGACCCTTTGATTCAGCTTTGAAACCAACACCAACCAATTCCTGTTGAATCGTATATCCTTCGGACACGCCAGTAACCATATTAAAAACCAATGAACGATAGAGTCCATGCAGTGCTTTATGCCGTTTCTGATCGGTAGATCTTTCCAGAACCACATGATTTTCTTCAATCTTTACCTTTATGTCTTTGTTTATTTCCTGATGCAACTCACCAAGTGGACCTTTAACAACAATCACATTATTATTCATTGTAACTGTCACTCCCTCTGGTAATTGAATTGGTAAAATTCCTATTCTCGACATTTACTTTTTCTCCTTAAACTTATTGTACGTAACATAAAACTTCACCACCAATATTCATCTTCCTTGCTGCTTTATTGGTCATTACACCCTGTGAAGTTGAAAGTATTGCTATCCCAAGACCATTAAGCACTCTGGGTAATTTGCTTGCACTTGTATACTTTCTCAAACCCGGGCGGCTCACTCTCTTAAGCGATTTTATGGTTGATTTTTTATTTTCCGGATTATATTTCAAAGCGATTTTAATAATCCCCTGAAGATCATCATCCACAAACTTATAGTTAAGAATATAGCCCGAATCAAAAAGTATTTTGGTCATATCCTTCTTAAGATTAGAAGCCGGAATTTCAACCACCTTATTATTTGCCATTATGGCATTTCTTATTCTCGTAAGATAATCTGCTATTGGATCTGTCATTTTGTTCTTTGTTTAATTTCTTTATTCCTTTTTTTCCGGTTACCGGGATAAGACAATTTACCAACTTGCTTTTTTTACTCCAGGGATCAAACCCTTATTTGCCATTTCGCGGAAAGTAATCCTGCTAATACCAAACTGTCTCATATATCCCTTCGGACGACCGGTAAGATTGCACCTGTTATGCAAACGAATTGGATTCGAATTTCGTGGTAGTAGGCTTAACCCAACATAATCACCTTCTGCTTTAAGTTTTGCCCTTTTTTCAGCATACTTATCAACAAGTTTTTTACGCTTAACTTCCCGGGCTTTCATTGATTCCTTTGCCATATGATCTATTTATTAATGTTTTTAAAAGGCATTCCGAATTCTTTTAATAGCGCTAATCCTTCTTCGTCTGTCTGAGCTGAAGACACAAATGATATCTGCAACCCTTGAATTTTATTAACTTTATCAAGATTGATTTCAGGAAAAATTATCTGTTCAGTAATTCCCAGAGTATAATTCCCATGTCCATCAAGTTTGTTTTTAATACCACGAAAATCCCTTATACGAGGTATCGTAACACGGATAAGTCTTTCCAGAAATTCATACATTCTATCCCTCCGCAAAGTCACTGTAACACCAATAGGCATATCCTTTCTAAGTTTGAAATTGGATATATCTTTTTTTGATTTGGTTTGTACAGCTTTTTGACCCGCAATAGCAGTCATTTCATCCACTCCGGTATCTATCATCTTTTTGTCGGCAACAGCTTCGCCAATTCCCTGATTGATTATAATTTTCTGTAATTTTGGGACCTGCATCACTGATGTGTATCCAAATTTCTTTTTCAACGCAGGAACTATTTCCTCATCGTATTTCTTTTTCAGTGTGAGCGTATTTTCCATTACTTAATCTCCTCCCCTGATTTTTTTGAATAACGCACCAATTTTTTTTTATCATTATATTTTCTTCCAATCCGTGTTGGGTCACCACTCGAAGGGTCAATTAGCATCAAGTTTGAAATATGAACAGGAGCTTCTTTTTTCATAATCCCTCCCTGCGGATTTTGAGCATCAGGCTTTGCATGTTTAGATATTATGTTAACCCCTTCAACAAGAGCACGTTGTGTCTTGCGATTAACTTCTAAAACTCTGCCACGTTGTTCTTTTGATTCGCCTGTAATAACAACAACCGTATCTCCTTTTTTTATGTGCAATTTCTTATGCATCTGAATATGCTTTTTAAAATTATAATACTTCAGGCGCTAATGATATGATCTTCATATACTTTTCACGTAGCTCCCTGGGAACCGGACCAAATATCCTTGTTCCACGGATTTCATTCACGTTATTCAAAAGAACAACAGCATTATCATCAAAGCGAATATATGATCCGTCAGGTCTTCTTATTTCCTTTTTGGTTCTGACAACCACAGCAGTACTTATCATACCTTTTTTTACTTCACCAGAAGGCAAAGCACTTTTAACTGTAACAATCACCTTGTCACCAATAGATGCATATCTTCTACGCGTCCCACCTAGCACACGTATACAAAGAACTTCTTTTGCACCCGTATTATCTGCAACTAACAATCTGCTTTCTTGCTGTATCATAGTTATTTAACTCTTTCAATTACTTCAACTAATCGCCAGACCTTATTTTTGCTCAGAGGCCTGGTTTCCATAATCTTTACTAAGTCGCCTATATTGCACCTGTTTTCTTCATCATGAGCAACAAATTTACTTGTCTTGTTCACAAATTTACCATAAATAGGGTGTTTCATTTTTCGGTTTACAGCAACTACAATAGATTTCTCCATTTTATTACTTACCACAAGCCCTATTCTTTCTTTTCTCAGATTTCTCTTTTCCATTGAAAACTAACTGTTTAATTCCTCGTTCATTTGTCTTTGACGCAGAATAGTTTTTAATCTGGCAATAACTCTGCGACTTTCTTTTAATTTCGTAGGATTATCCAACGGAGACACGGCATGATTCATTCTTTGCCTGCCCAAAAAACTCTGTTCATTTTCTATACGTTCATTAATTTCCTTAGTGGTTAATCCTTTAATTTCAGCTGTATCCATCACTATATTATTGTTTATTCAACATAATCATTCCGTACAACAAACCTGGTTGTAACCGGCAATTTCTGTGCTGCAAGTCTGAGTGCTTCCTTTGCTATGGCTTTAGGAACACCTTCAGCCTCAATTATGATCCTTCCGGGTGATACTGGTGCAACAAATCCCTCAGGAGCACCTTTTCCTTTTCCCATTCTAACTTCAGCAGGTTTCTTAGTAATAGGTTTATCAGGAAAAATTCTTATCCATATCTGTCCTTCACGTTTCATATGGCGGGTAACAGCTTGCCTTGCTGCTTCAATTTGCCTTCCGGTAATCCATGCTTCCTGCAAAGTTTTAATTCCGAATGAACCAAAAGCCAGAGTATATCCCCTCTTAGCATTACCTTTCATTTTTCCTTTCTGGCTTCTTCTAAATTTTGTCTTCTTTGGCTGTAACATCTCTTTCAGCTTTCGTATGTTAAAACTTTTTGATCATTTCTTATTTTCTTCTTCTTGGTCCTCTTCTGGGACTCTTAGCTCCAATATTTGGGGAAAGGTCCCGTTTACCAATTATCTCACCTTTGCAGATCCATACTTTTATTCCAATCAGACCTATTTTGGTTAGTGCCTCGCCCAGAGCATAGTCAATATCAGCCCTGAAAGTATGCAACGGTATCCTGCCCTCCTTATAGGTCTCTGCCCGGGCCATTTCAGCCCCACCTAATCTCCCCGAGATCAACACCTTAATTCCTTCAGCCCCCATCCTCATAGTTGATGCAATAGCCATTTTAATAGCTCTCCGGTAAGAAATTTTTCCTTCAAGTTGTCTGGCAATATTATTTGCAACGATAACAGCATCCAGTTCTGGTCGTTTTACTTCAAAAATATTAATCTGAACTTCTTTATTAGTAATCTTCTTAAGTTCTTCTTTCAGCTTATCAACTTCTTGCCCGCCTTTACCGATAATGATTCCCGGACGTGCTGTATTAACGGTCACGGTAATCATCTTCAGAGTTCTTTCGATAATGATCTTTGAAACGTTTGCCTTCGCCAGACGTACATTCAAATATTCCCTGATTTTGGCATCCTCTATAAGTTTAACAGTATAATCTTTCCCACCGTACCAGTTGGAATCCCATCCCTTGATAATACCTAATCTGTTTCCTATCGGATTAACTTTTTGTCCCATCTATTTATTATTTGTTGAGAGTTCTTCTGTCAAATTTAAACTACCTAATATCATTGTAACATGGTTTGACCTTTTCCTTATTCTATGAGCTCTGCCCTGGGGTGCCGGGCGTATTCGTTTTAGCATCCTCCCACTGTCAACAAATATTTCTTTAATAAAAAGATTACTATCTTCTACCCTGACTCCTTCATTTTTATTCTGCCAGTTTGCAATAGCAGAGAGTAACAATTTCTCTACTTTTCTTGAAGCTTCTTTCGGGCTGTATTTCAGCATATCAAGAGCTTTATTAACATCTTCACCCCTAACCATATTAACAACAAGTCTCATCTTCCTTGGAGATGTAGGGCAATTTTTCAGAACTGCCATATACTTATTTGTTCTTTCTTCCTTTAGTTTTTCAGCTCTGTTTCTTTTTCTTGAACCCATTTCTCATCTGGTTTTTTTATATTATAAAAGCGGGATATAAATTATCTATCTTTTCCACCATGTCCGCGGAAAATTCTTGTTGGTGCAAATTCGCCAAATTTATGCCCCACCATATTTTCTGTAATATAAACCGGAATAAATTTATTTCCGTTATGAACAGCAATCGTATGTCCAACGAAATCAGGAGAAATCATTGAACGCCTCGACCAGGTTTTAACAACTTTCTTTTTACCCGATTCGTTCATCTCCAAAACACGCTTCTCCAGCTTATAGTCAATAAAAGGACCTTTTTTAAGTGATCGACTCATTATTAGTTAATTAAATTACTATCTCTTTTTCTTTCTTTTAACTACAATATACTTATCAGAATACTTCTTACGCGGTCTGGTTTTATAACCTTTAGCCGGAATACCTTTCCTTGACCTTGGATGCCCACCTGAAGCTTTTCCTTCACCACCTCCCATTGGATGGTCAACAGGATTCATTACAACACCCCGTACTCGAGGTCTTCTTCCCAACCATCTGCTTCTTCCGGCTTTACCAGATATTTCAAGGGCATGATCAGCATTTGAAACTGCACCAATTGTTCCCTTACAGGCTACCAGCACTTTTCTTGACTCACCTGATGGAAGTTTGATAATAGCAAACTTTCCTTCCCTTGATGTCAATTGTGCATATGAACCGCCACTTCTGGCAAGAATTCCACCCCGTCCAGGTTGAAGTTCAATATTATGAATTACAGTTCCAAGAGGAATATCAGAAAGATAAAGAGTGTTCCCTATATCAGGACTAACTCCTTTACCTGCTTCTACAGTATCACCAACTTTTAATCCATTTGGGGCAATAATGTATCTCTTCTCCCCATCTTTATAAACTATCAAAGCTATCCGTGTTGTTCGGTTAGGGTCATATTCAATGGTTTTAACCCTGGCCGGCATCCCTTCTTTATCCCTTTTAAAATCTATTAAACGGTACCTTCTTTTATGACCACCCCCAAGATATCTCATTGTCATCCTGCCCTTATTATTCCTTCCTCCGGTTTTTTTCAATGGACGGATAAGCGATTTTTCAGGAGATGACGAAGTAATATCCTCAAATGTATTTGTCAGTTTAAATCTCTGTCCCGGTGTAACGGGTTTTATTTTTTTTACACCCATAACAAACTTTAAATATTGCTGTAGAAATCGATTTGATCTCCTTCAACTAATGTTATAATTGCTTTCTTATATGAATCAGTCCTGCCGGATAAAATCCCCGATTTTGTAAACCGGCTTTTCTTTTTCCCACCATAACGCATTGTATTAACGGACTCTACAGTAACTCCGTAAATTTCCTCAACAGCCTTTCGGATCTGGATCTTATTAGCCTTTTTTTCAACCAAAAAACCATAACGATTATAATCCTCTGTCTGGCTTGTCATTTTCTCAGTTACTATAGGTTTTATTAATATATTCATTACAAAGTTATTTACTAAGTTGTAAAAATTTTGTCCAAAATATTAAGAGAGCTTTCAAAAAGCACCAAAGTTGAAGCCCTCATTATTTTGTATGTATTTATATCCGAGGCAGTTATGACCTCTGTGCTTTTTAAATTTCGCGATGACAAATATAGGTTTTTATTTTGTTCGGATAAAACGAAAAGTGATTTTTTGTCAGAGATTTTTAAAGCCACATTTAAATCAACTAAATTTTTGGTCTTTGGCTCCTCAAATTTCATATCTTCCAATACAATAATAGCCTTCTCTTTTGCCTTATATGAGAGAGCTGATTTTCTTGCCAGCTGTCTCACTTTTTTATTCAGTTTAAAATCATAATTCCTTGGTCTTGGACCAAATGCTCTTCCACCACCCCGCATTATGGGTGATTTAATACTACCTGCCCTTGCTGTTCCTGTTCCCTTTTGCCTTTTTATCTTGGCAGTACTCCCTCTAATTTCACCTCTTTCTTTAGTTTTGTGTGTACCTTGCCTTTGGTTGGCCATATAATGCTTAACATCCAGGTAAACGGCATGATCATTGGGTTCAATGCGGAAAATAGAATCCTTAAGTTCCGCTTTTTCCCCGGTATCTTTTCCTTCTTTATCTACAATTGCTAGTTTCATTATTTCGTAATAATTAAATATGAACCATTAGAACCAGGAACAGATCCTTTAACTATTAATATATTCTCTTCAGGAATAATCTTTATCACTCTTAAGCTAATTGCCATAACTTGTTTTCCACCAAGTCTGCCAGCCATTCTCATTCCTTTGAAAACCCTGGAAGGATCAGAAGAACCACCCAGTGATCCAGGTGCTCTTTCGCGGTTGTGCTGACCGTGAGTTTTATCACCTACCCCTTTAAAGCCATGACGTTTGACAACTCCCTGAAATCCTTTTCCTTTTGAAATACCTCTAACGTCCAGCCATGTATCATCGTTAAATAACTCAACATCAAAGGTGTCTCCTAGTTTCACTTCATCATCAAAACCTGAAAACTCAACTAGTTTTCTTTTTGGTGTAGTATTAGCTTTTTTGAAATGCCCCTTTTCAGGGTTTGAAGTCTGCTTTTCCTTTTTCTCATCAAATCCAAGCTGGACAACTTCATACCCATCCTTCTCTTTTGTTTTAATCTGAGTAACCACACATGGACCGGCTTCTATAACAGTACATGGAATATTCTTCCCCTCATCATTAAAAACGGAAGTCATTCCTACTTTTTTCCCAATTAATCCCTGCATTTTTCCTTCTTTTTTCTTTAATAATTATACTTTAATTTCAACTTCCACTCCACTTGGCAACTCCAATTTCATTAATGCATCGATAGTTTTAGGTGTCGAACTATAAATGTCAAGTAGTCGCTTAAAAGAAGAAAGCTGAAATTGCTCACGTGACTTTTTATTCACGAATGGAGAACGTAAAACGGTAAATACACGCTTGTGCGTTGGTAAGGGTATTGGTCCACTTACAACTGCCCCGGTAGATTTCACTGTTTTTACGATCTTCTCAGCTGACTTATCAACCAGGTTATGGTCATAAGACTTTAATTTTATTCTGATCTTCTGGCTCATTATTATTA
>JAUVHQ010000134.1 GCA_030593185.1 Bacteroidota bacterium | reverse complement strand
TCAAGAATCTCAAACAGCTATTGTCCGATAATCTGCACAAACCTTTGGAAGAACAAAAGAAAGTTCTTGAAGACACGCTGAATGAATGGATGGCTAATACCGAGCAGATTGATGATATTTTGGTTATCGGAGTTAAAGTGTAACTGACGGTAACACGAAACCTTTAACCCGCTTCGTCCACCGTAGTGGTAACGAAGGCGGATAACCCTTAACATCAAAATTGAACAGATTGATAAATATATTTTTTTGTGTCGACAAAATTTCATAAATATAATAACGTTATTAATAACGTAATTAATGCCGTTATTAATAACGTAATTAATTGTCTAATAAAAAGCATAGCCGTAATGCTATGCTTCCTGTTTTGTGCAATAGTATAAAGTTATTAAGCTCCAATAGGTGCGTAAAACAGTAAGGGAGTACCAGCAACCAAACAACCTGAGCATCAGCGAACTAAAAACCCAAGAATAGCATTTAATGATTTCTTCTTCTCCTCCATAAATCCCATATGCCCGCTGTTCTCCAATGTGATCAGTTTTCCCTGCTTTGGTAATTCAATCTTTATAACAATATCTTCATACGGGATATAATTGTCCTTTTCCCCAAGGATCCAGAGAAAAGGCAGGGATGTGCGGGTCAGTATATCACTTCTGTCCGGTCTGTCGATCATCCCGTTTAGCACTGCAATAATACATTCCTCCGGTATATCCATTGCAATCTCTTTTGCGTAGTCAACCTGTTCGCTAAATTTCTCAAGGTTATCAGTAGCAAATGCTTTTGGAATGTTAACTGTATAAATCAAATCTTTTTTCCCGTTTTCAACCAGCTTTATCTCTCTTTTCCGGTTTTCTATCACTTCATTACTGTCAGCTAAAGGGTGAGAATGAAAAAGTGATAATCCTGATAAACATTCGGGGAATAATTCCAGAAAAGCAAGAGCAACATATCCTCCAAGCGAATGTCCGATCAGGAAATATTTTTCGGCATTTAAATAATCCATTACTGATTTAACGGTTTGAGCAAGCAACTCCATTGTATGCACCTTTTCAATGACACCTGATTTACCGTGCCCCGGAAGATCTATTGATACTACCCTGCAGTGCTCTGCAAGATCAGTAGAAAAATCATTCCAAATCTTAAGCGATTCAAGGTACCCGTGTATTAAAACAACTACAGTACCTTTACCTTCATCTTTAAATCTAATCGTAGTATTTTTAAAATCAATTGTGTAATACATAATATGCTATACTATTAATAATTATTGTTTTTGGTTTCAGGTTTCTCAAATCAAAATCGGTCAAATATAAGAACAAACCTGTTAATGAACATGTTGAAAATATTTTTAATAATATATATTTGTTAGCATCAAATTATTCTTAGTATAAGCAAAACAATAACAACATAACAATAAAAATATATGGATAAGTTTCTTGGTTCGTCTGTTACGAAAAAGTTTGTTATGGCCATTGCCGGTCTTTTTATAATTCTTTTCCTGTTGGTCCATTTAGGTATTAATTTCTTATTACTGATCGAGGATCCGGTTCCGTTTAACAGTGCTGCACATTTTATGGCAAGCAATGTTGTGGTCAAAGTGTTCGAGGTTGTTCTTATGGCCGGTTTTTTAATTCATATGATCTGGGGTGTTGTTTTGCAGATCCAGAACTGGGTAGCACGTCCAAAGAGGTATAAAAGAACCTCTTCATCCCAAACTTCTTTCTTTTCGAAGTATATGATTTATCTCGGTATAATTATTGGGGTTTTTCTTTTTATCCATTTTATGAATTTTTACTTCGTTAAACTGGGTTGGGTAGAAGGAGATCATGAGAATTTTTATAGAATGGCAAACGACTTATTCCAGCTGCCCCTGTACATTGTAATCTACCTGGTTTCTTTTCTATTCCTTGCTTTTCATTTACACCATGCTTTTCAATCTGCATTTCAAACACTCGGACTTAATCATAATAAATATACTCCCGTAATAAAAGGAATTGGATTGATCTATTCGATTGTTGTACCTCTTGGTTTTAGTATTATTCCAATTGTAATATATTTTTTCAAATAAGAATCCGAAAAACAACTCTATATTATTATGACAAAATTAGATGCAAAGATCCCTGAAGGTCCTTTAGCGGAAAAATGGACTAAATATAAAGCTTCAGCTAAACTGGTTAATCCTGCAAATAAGAAAAAACTGGATGTTATTGTCGTTGGAACAGGACTTGCCGGCGCTGGAGCAGCATCCTCTTTAGGAGAATTAGGATACCAGGTCAAGAACTTTTGTTTCCAGGATACACCACGCAGGGCACATTCTGTTGCTGCCCAGGGTGGCATTAATGCTACAAAAAACTACAAAAACGATGGTGACAGTATCTACAGACTTTTCTATGATATGATTAAAGGAGGAGATTACCGCTCACGGGAAGCCAATGTATACAGAGCCGCTGAAGTCAGTAATGATGTAATTGATCATTTTACTGCAATGGGCGTTCCTTTTGCACGTGATTACGGAGGAAATCTTGACAACCGGTCATTCGGAGGAGTACAGGTTTCAAGAACCTTTTATGCAAAAGGTCAAACCGGTCAGCAATGCCTCCTGGGAACATACTCATCCCTGAACAGGCAAATAAGCCAGGGAACTGTAACTATGTATCCACGCAGGGAAATGCTCGAACTTGTTATCATTAATGGAAAAACACGTGGGATCATTACGCGTAACCTGATCACCGGTGAAATTGAAAGGCACTCTGCTCATGCAGTGGTTCTGGCTACCGGAGGCTATGGCACAATATATTACCTTTCAACACTTGCAGTAAATTCTAATCCGTCAGCTGCATGGAAAGCTCATAAAAAAGGCGCCTTCTTTGCCAATCCAAGTTTTATACAGATACACCCTACCTCCATTCCACAACTTAATGAATACCAGTCAAAACTTACCCTGATGTCTGAATCATTAAGAAATGACGGACGGATATGGGTGCCGAAAAAGAAAGATGATAAAAGAGTTGCAAATGACATTCCCGAAGATGAAAGAGATTATTACCTGGAACGAAGGTATCCTGCATTTGGAAATCTTGTGCCAAGAGATGTCGCTTCTAGGGCAGCTAAAGAACGTTGTGATGCAGGTTATGGAGTTGGAAAAACAGGATTGGCAGTGTATCTTGATTTCAGAGACGCTATTAAGAAACAAGGTGAAAAAGCTATAGAAGCCAAATATGGCAACTTGTTTGAATTATGTAGAATTATTACAGGGATCAATCCTTACAAAGATCCGATGCATATCTATCCGGCAGGGCATTATACCATGGGCGGATTATGGGTTGACTATAACCTTATGACTACAATCCCCGGATTATTTTCAATTGGTGAATCCAACTTTTCCGATCATGGTGCAAATCGTCTCGGAGCCAGTGCATTAATGCAAGCTTCGGGTGATGGATATTTTATACTTCCCTATACCATCAGTAATTACCTTGCTGACGACATTAAGACACCCAGAATTTCAACAGATAATCAGGAATTCGAGGATGCGGAAAAGTCAGTGAAGGAGAGACTGGAAAAACTGGTTTCAATAAACGGAACTCAAACAGCTACTTCTTTTCATAAACGACTGGGAGAAATTATGTGGAATTATTGCGGGATGTCCAGAAATGAAGAGGGGCTGAAAAAGGCAAAGCAAATGCTTAAGGAGCTAAAAGATGAGTTCTGGACGGATCTGATAATCCCAAGCGATTTAAATGATGTTAATCAGGAACTTGAAAAGGCAGGCAGGGTAGCCGACTATTTTGAAGTAGCAGATTTGATGGTAGATGATGCACTCAACCGGACTGAATCATGTGGGGCTCATTACCGTGAAGAAAGCCAGACCCCTGAAGGAGAAGCATTACGTGATGATAAGAATTTTTCATACGTTGCAGCCTGGGAATATACCGGCGAATTAAAACCATATAAACTGCACAAAGAAGAATTGAAATTCGTAGATGTGGAAGTTAAAGAAAGAAGTTATAAATAAGAATATAGTCTTGTAAATAATTAAATATTAGGATAATAGAAGCGATTCTGTTAATGTTGATTTTGTTTAACTCCAAGGATGAGGCTAAGGCTAAGGGAGGTAAGAGGTTTAAGGTTTTTAGAATATAATTAATAACAAGCTGGTAGATAAGGATTTTTCAATAATGACACTAAAAGTATTAAGATAAAAGAAATGTCACAAAATTTTAAAATATGAAGCTTACATTAAAAATATGGCGACAGAAAAATGCTGATGCCAAAGGTAAATTTGTTACTTATGATTTTGATGGTGCATCTCCCGATATGTCATTCCTTGAAATGCTGGATGCCATGAATACAAAACTTATCAAAGCAAGAATAGATCCGGTTGCTTTCGACCACGATTGCAGGGAAGGGATATGCGGAGCCTGTGGTATGTATATTAACGGTCATCCACACGGTCCGGGTAAAGCAATTACAACATGCCATCTGTCCATGCGGGAATTTAAAGATGGTGATACAATTTATGTTGAACCATGGAGAGCAAAAGCTTTTCCTGTAGTGAAAGATCTGATTGTTGACAGAACTGCTTTCGATAAAATACAAATTGCCGGTGGGTTTATATCTACAAATGTAGGATCAGCCCCTGATTCACATGCAATTCCTGTTGAAAAACGGAAAGCTGATGAAGCATTCGATTCAGCCGTCTGTATTGGTTGCGGAGCATGCGTAGCTGCATGCAAAAATGCATCTGCCATGTTGTTCGTATCAGCAAAAATATCACAGTTAGCCTTGTTACCACAGGGACGGATCGAAGCCACAGAACGAGTGCAAGCCATGGTGAATAAAATGGATGAGTTGGGATTCGGTAACTGCTCAAATACCGGTGCTTGTGAAGCTGAATGTCCGAAAGAGATTTCACTTGTTAATATTGCCAGGTTGAACAGGGAGTTTTATTTTGCAAAGATTCAATAAAAGAAGTGCCTAAAGTTTAAAGTGCCTAAAATTGAATAATCGTGAGTCGTGAGTCACCTTACTCAACTCACTCACCTTTCTATGCTGAGCGTAGCCGAAGCATAAGTACTTCTTTCAGGGGATTTACGATCCCATAATATTTTCAACTTCACTTACAGTTTTAGGTATTGGTTTTCCAGGCACTTTGTATCCGTTATTGGTAACCAGAACATCATCCTCAATGCGAATGCCCCCAAAATCCTTGTAACTTTCCACCTTGTCATAATTGATAAACTCCTCGAATTTGTGTTCACTCTTCCACTGATCAATAAGAGCAGGGATAAAATATAATCCCGGTTCAATGGTGAAAACAAACCCCGGTTCCAGTTTTTTACCGAGACGCAGGAAAGCCAGACCAAACTGGTCACTTCTTTTTACCTGATCATCATAACCAACATGGTTTTCGCCCAATCCTTCCATGTCATGTACATCAAGTCCCATCATATGCCCCAGTCCATGAGGCATAAACAAAGCATGAGCACCACGGATTACCGCTTCTTTAACATCCCCTTTCATTAATCCCAGATCTTTTAATCCGTATGCAATCGTTTCACATGCCATTATGTGCAGTTCTTTATTTGTTATTCCGGGCTTAACTGATTCAATAGCTTTCATATTAGCAGCCAGTACAATTTCATAAATATCTTTTTGCCGCCGGTTGAATTTTCCTCCCACCGGAACGGTCCGGGTTATATCACTGGCATAATGCAGTAGCGATTCTGCGCCAGCATCAGTTACCATCATTCTTTCTTTAACCAATGTATTCCCATGATAATGATTGTGAAGAGTTTGTCCGTTAATACTTAAAATTATCGGAAAAGAAACTCCCAAACCTTCACATAGGGCTATTCCCTCAATTTTGCCTGCTATCTCTCTTTCAACAATACCAGGCATGGCCATTTTCATAGCTGTTGTATGCATGTTATATGCAATATTCAATGCAAATTCAATCTCTTTTACTTCTTCTTCATCCTTTACCGATCGCAGCTTAATAACTGATTTTATCAATTCAACAGATGCCATATCTTTAATCTCACCTGCCTTTTTCCCAAGTAATTCTGCAAGTTGAATAGATTGTTCACCACGATAGGGAGGCAAAAAATGAATTTTTCTGTTTTTG
>JAUVHQ010000016.1 GCA_030593185.1 Bacteroidota bacterium | reverse complement strand
GAATATGGCTTTGAAAGTGGAAGTAAAAGGATATGGTAAAGTTTGGAAACAATCTATTGCACCGGGTACCAAAATATCCCCCGGCTCAAAGGTGCTGCTTGAAATGAGTATGGGATAAATAGCGAATGTTTCGAATGGTAAAATTGAAAGACATATTACACGGGGTAAATATCCTGAAAATTACCGGCCCTCGGGAAACTGAAGTTAAAAGATTGCAATTTGACTCCAGGGAGGTAAAACCGGGAAATATGTTTTTTGCTGTAAAGGGTACAAATACGGATGGACACAAGTATATACCATCGGCTGTTAGTAATGGAGCATCTGCAATTATCTGTGAGAAAATTCCGGTAAAGACAGGTGAAAAAGTAACTTTCATCCGGGTAAATAATACTGCCGTTGCTTTAGGCAGAATAGCAGCAAATTTTTTCGGGAATCCTACCGGAAAACTCAAACTTATTGGAGTAACAGGTACAAATGGTAAAACTACAATTGTACACCTTCTTTATAATCTTTTCAGGAAAACCGGAAAGAAAACAGGTTTGATTTCTACCACAGGGAACATAATTGTTGAAAAAGAGATACCCGCTACCCATACAACCCCTGATATTTTACAAATAAACCGGTTGCTTACAGAAATGGTTAAAAAAGAATGCGAATATGTCTTTATGGAAGTAAGTTCTCATGCTCTTGATCAATACCGGACCGCCGGACTTATTTTTAAAGGAGGGATTTTTACCAATATTACTCATGATCACCTTGACTACCATAATAATTTCAAGCAATATATAAATGTTAAGAAAAAATTCTTTGATGATCTGGGGGAAGATGCTTTTGCTCTGGTAAATGCAGATGACAGGAACGCAAAGATTATAGTACAAAACTGTGACGCCGGTATCAGTACCTATGCTCTAAAGTCTGTTGCAGATTTCAAATGTAAAATAATTGAAAGTTTACAGGAGGGTACATTACTTAAAATTGATAACCAGGAAGTATGGAGCAGGCTTGTTGGGGAGTTTAATGTTTATAATCTGCTTGCTGTTTATGCAGCTGCTGATCTCCTTGGCTTGAAAAAAGATGAACGTATAAGATTAATTAGCGAATCTGAACCGGTACCGGGTCGCCTTGAGATTATCAGGTCGGAAGGAGGCGTGACTGCTGTAGTTGATTATGCACATACTCCTGATGCCCTGGAGAATATTTTGAATGCACTTGGAAAAATAAAAAAACCAAAAAAGCAATTAATAACTGTTGTTGGAGCAGGGGGTGACCGGGATAAAGCAAAACGACCGGTAATGGCCGGTATTGCTGTTAATAAAAGTGATAAGGTGATACTTACATCTGATAATCCCCGGACAGAAAACCCGCAAAAGATCATTGATGATATGTATAAGGGTGTGGAAAAGAATGAAAAAAGGAAAGTATTGATCCTGATTGACAGAAAAGAAGCTATAAAAATCGCTTGTATGTTGGCAGAAAAAGATGATGTAATCCTGATTGCCGGGAAAGGCCATGAAACATACCAGGAGATTAATGGTGTAAAATATCATTTTGATGACAGAGAAGTAGTTGCCGGTATGTTTGAAGTTTTAGCTATGTAACCGAATTGAAAAAAGAATATGTTTTATTATTTATTCGGATATCTTGAAAGTCTGGATGTACCCGGAGCGGGTATGTTTCAGTATATTTCTTTCCGATCTGCAATGGCAATAATTACCTCCCTTGTCATTTCATTGTTGTTCGGAAAGCGAATCATATTGTATCTGCAGAAAAAACAAATTGGTGAAGTGGTAAGGGACCTGGGACTTGAAGGCCAGTATAGCAAAGTTGGCACTCCTTCTATGGGCGGTATCATTATCCTGGCATCAATAATTATTCCAACCCTCCTGTTTGGTGATCTTGGAAATATCTATGTTATTCTGATGCTTATTACTACCGTCTGGCTCGGGTTTGTAGGATTTATTGATGATTATATCAAAATCTTTAGAAAAAGTAAGGAAGGACTTGCCGGTAGATTTAAGATTATAGGACAGATAATTCTGGGACTTATAGTTGGGATAACCCTTTATCTTAACGATGATGTTATAGTCAGGGAAATTGTGATGATAGATCAGGCTGTTCAAACAGAAGAAATGCTTGAAGGAGTAACCGGAGAAAATGAAGAAGCGAAATATATTAGCAGGGATGTAAAAAGTACTATCACAACAATACCTTTTATAAAGAATAATGAATTTGATTATGCATACCTGGTCTCCTTTCTTGGTGAAAAGAGTAAACAGTGGGGTTGGGTTATTTTTATTATTATAACCATTTTTATTATTACCGCAGTTTCCAATGGGGCAAATCTTACTGATGGGCTTGACGGATTGACTACCGGTACGTCAGCAATTATTGGAACAACCCTGGGGATATTGGCATATCTGTCAGGTAATATGATATATGCTGATTATTTGAATATTATGTATATCCCCAATACGGGTGAATTAGTAATTTTCATAAGTGCGTTTATCGGCGCTACAATTGGGTTCCTCTGGTATAACTCCTATCCTGCTCAGGTTTTTATGGGAGATACCGGCAGTCTCCCATTGGGTGGTATAATTGCAGTTTTTGCTATCCTGATAAGAAAAGAACTGCTGATCCCTATCCTTTGTGGTATATTCCTGGTAGAAAGTTTGTCTGTATTAATTCAGGTAAGTTTTTTCAAACGGACTAAAAGGAAATATGGACAGGGTAAACGGGTTTTTCTGATGGCGCCTATTCATCATCATTACCAGAAAAAAGGATATACCGAACCAAAAATCGTTACCCGGTTCTGGATTGTAGCAATCCTGCTTGCTGTAATAACTATTGTTACGTTGAAAATCAGATAATTACTATGTCAGTAGACAGAAAAAATGAAAGAATTGTAGTGCTTGGTGCCGGAGAAAGCGGAACAGGAGCTGCAATACTGGGCCTTAAAAAAGGACTGGATGTTTTTGTATCTGATAATGGAAAAATTAAAGATAAGTATAAAAAGTTGCTTGATAATTACCGGATAGAATATGAAGAGAAAAGACATTCGCCCGGAAAGATCCTTTTGGCAGATGAAGTGATTAAAAGTCCGGGTATTCCTGATGATATTGAACTAATAGGTAAACTAAAGGAAAAACAAACACCGGTAATCTCTGAGATAGAATTTGCAGGGAGATATACCGGTGCCACGAAAATATGTGTTACAGGCAGCAATGGTAAAACCACTACAACTTCCCTGATATTTCATATGATGAAAAAAGCCGGGTTGAATGTGGGGATTGCAGGAAATATTGGGAATAGCCTGGCTATGCAGGTGGCGATAGAAGATCGTGATTTTTATGTGATTGAATTAAGCAGTTTCCAGTTGGATAATATGTACAATTTCAAAGCTGATATAGCTGTACTGATGAATATTACTCCCGACCATCTTGACAGGTATGGATATGACTTTGACCGATATGTGAATTCGAAATTCAGAGTAGTACGGAACCAGGAAAAAAATGACTCTTTTATTTTTTGTGGTGACGATGAGATAATACTAAGGGAGTTGAAAAAACGGGAGATAGCAGGGAATTTACTTTCTTTTTCCCTGTATAAATCAGAAAACCAGGCAGCTTTTATTTATAACAATATGGTAAATATTAAAACAGAAAAAAACAAAATAATGAAAATGTCAATTGATGAATTAGCCTTACAAGGGAAACACAACATTTATAATTCCATGGCTGCAAGTATTGCCGGCCAGGTATTACATATCAGGAAAGAAACTATCAGGGAAAGCCTGAGTGATTTTCAGGGTGTGGAACATCGTCTGGAACATTTTATTAAAGTGCATGGAATCCGATTTGTCAACGACTCAAAAGCAACTAACGTAAATTCAACATGGTATGCTCTTGAAAGCATGAAAACACAGGTGATTTGGATTGTTGGAGGAATTGATAAAGGAAACGACTATTCCGGTCTTACCACATTAGTAAAAGAAAAAGTAAAGGCTATCATATGTTTGGGAAAAGATAATTCAAAGATACATAAGGCTTATGATGAGATAGTTGCCAATGTTGTTGATTCAGGTTCAATGGAAGAAGCTGTGCGTACTGCTTATTTTTATGGAAAAAAGGGAGATACAGTTCTACTTTCTCCGGCATGCGCAAGCTTCGATTTGTTTGATAACTATGAAGATCGTGGAAGACAATTTAAGAAAGCAGTAAGGAATCTGTAAAAAGAATGGGTGAAAAGATAAATAAATATCTGAAAGGTGACCCGATTATCTGGGGTGTTATTATTGTCCTGAGTATATTTTCACTCCTGGCAGTATATAGCTCAACCAGTACGCTGGCTATGCATAAGATGGGCGGGAATTCATTGTATTACCTGGTTCGTCATGGCGTGATCCTCGCCTTTGGAATAATGATCATTTTTATCACTCACCTTATCCATTATAAATACTATTCAAAATTATCCCAATTATTGATTGGGATAGCTGTTATTCTTTTAATACTTACACTGTTTCTGGGTACAAACTTCAACCAGGCTACCCGCTGGCTTACTTTGCCGGGACTGGGTTTTACAATTCAGACATCTGACTTTGCCAAGCTGGCTCTTATTATGTACATAGCAAGAGTATTGTCAATGAAACAGGGTGAAATAAAGAGTTTCAAAGAGGCATTTTTACCTGTCATTATACCTGTTGTAATAATTTGTGTATTGATCCTTCCGGCAAACCTGTCAACTGCTGCCTTAATTTTCGGAATTTCACTTTTACTGATGTTTATTGGCAGGATCAGTATGAAACATCTTCTTGCCTCAGGTGGTGTTGCTATATTGTTACTCGCACTTTTTATTGCAGTCGGAACATTGGTTGAAAAGGAAGGAAGAATAAATACCTGGAAGAATCGCATAGAGAATTACTTCGAAGAAGGGGGTGAGGAAAGTTACCAGAGCCAGCAGGCAAAAATTGCTATTGCAACAGGTGGATTGTTCGGGAAAAAGCCCGGGAAAAGTGTCCAGCGAAACTTTTTGCCTAATCCCTATTCTGATTTTATTTACGCAATTATCGTTGAGGAATATGGGCTGATAATCGGGGGGATCCCTATATTACTGGCCTACCTGTTTTTATTGTTCAGGGCCGGAGTTATTGTAAGAAAATGTGACCGGACATTTCCTGCATTCCTTGCAATTGGGTTAACGCTTATGATTGTCGTTCAGGCAATGGTTAATATGGCAGTGGCAGTAGGAATTTTTCCCGTAACCGGACAAACATTGCCACTTGTTAGCATGGGTGGATCATCGATGCTGTTTACAAGTATTGCATTTGGAATTATTTTAAGTATAAGCAGAAATTTGGACAAAACCGAATCGGATGAAGAGGAAGTTACAGGATAACAAAATTATTATCAGCGGTGGTGGAACAGGGGGTCATGTATTCCCGGCAATTTCAATTGCAAACGCTTTAAAATTGAAAAGGCAGGAGCTTGATATTTTGTTTGTCGGAGCTGAAGGAAAAATGGAAATGAAAAAGGTGCCTGAAGCGGGTTATGCTATTGAAGGTCTGCCCGTAACAGGTTTCCATAGAGGATTATCTTTTAAAAATATTGTTTTTATAATTAAACTTTTTCGCAGTTTGTTTATTGCCAAAAAGATCATAAACAGGTTTCAGCCCTCTGTGGTGATAGGAGTTGGAGGATTTGCCAGCGCTCCTGTTCTCTGGTGTGCTTCGAAAAAAGGAATTCCAACCTTGATTCAGGAGCAAAATTCTTTTGCCGGTATCACTAATAAAATCCTGGGAAAAAAAGCTGAAAAAATTTGTGTTGCCTATAAAAATATGGATAAATATTTTCCGGAAAATAAAATAATTTTTACCGGAAACCCGGTCAGACAGGATCTTGATAAGTTAGAGAAAAAAAAGAAAGAGGCATTGAAATATTTCGGACTTGAGAATAAACCGGAAATAGTTTTAGTTCTTGGCGGTAGTGGAGGGGCAAGGACCATTAATGAAAGTATTATGACAGGCCTTAGCAGAATAAAAAATGAAAATGTATGTATTATTTGGCAAACAGGTGAATTTTACCATAAAAAAGCTGAAGAGGCAATGTTGTTAAGTGGTGTGGGAAATGTGAAGTTGTTTCCGTTTATCAACCGTATGGATCTGGCTTACTCGTCTGCAGATGTAATAGTATCCAGAGCAGGGGCAGGAACTATCTCGGAATTGTACCTTGTAGGGAAACCGGTTATACTTGTGCCTTCTCCAAATGTTGCAGAGGATCATCAGACAAAAAATGCACAGGTTCTGGTGAAAAACAGGGCTGCCATTATGGTGAAAGACAGTGAAGCCGGGGAAACTTTATTGAATACCGTTCTGGAATTATCTGCTAATAAGAAAAAGAAAGAATTATTATCATTGAATATCAGGAAAATGACTGTAAGAAATTCAGCTGACCTGATTGCAGATGAAGTGCTTAAATTGATGAAAAAAAATTAATATGGATCCGGGCAAAATACATAGGGTTTATTTTATCGGTATCGGAGGTATCGGGATGAGTGCCCTTGCCAGGTATTTTATGGCCGGTGATTTCAAAGTTGCCGGGTACGACCTTGTTGAATCGAAACTCACCTTACAATTGTCAGCAGAAGGGAGCATAATTCATTATATTGATAATATAGATAAAATACCTGAAATATACAGGGACATTAATAAAAAGGAGGAGATTCTGGTTGTATACACACCTGCTGTTCCTGAGGCACATACAGAACTAAGATATTTTAGAAATAAAGGTTTCCGGGTATTGAAAAGGGCTGAAGCACTTGGATGGATAACCCGTAAAGCCAAATGTATAGCTGTTGCCGGCACTCACGGTAAAACTACAGTTTCAACTATCATTGCTCATTTGCTAAAACAGTCGGAGCTTGATTGTTCCGCTTTCCTTGGAGGGATCTCAATAAACTATAATACAAATCTTCTTCTTGGTAAAAGCGATTTGGTTGTGCTTGAAGCTGATGAATATGACAGGTCATTCCTGCAATTATATCCATGGATGGCAGTAGTGACTGCTATTGATGCTGATCACCTGGATGTTTACGGGGGGAAAGATGAAATGGAAAAAGCTTTTGTGAAATTTATCGGACAAATAAAACCAGGAGGTATATTGCTGATAAAGAAAGGGTTATCGCTTGAGTCTGAAAACCTGCATGATGTATCAAAATACACATATGGAATTAATACAAATGCTGACTTCTATTGTTCAGATGTAACTATCAAGGAAGGTTTATATCTGTTTAATATTCATACACCTGATGGAATTATCAAAGATATTCACTTTGGTTATCCCGGAAGGATGAATGTAGAAAATGCAGTTGCCGCAGTTGCAGTTCTTACACTGCTTGGAGTAAAGCAGGAGACAATTAAAAAAGCATTGTTAAATTTTTCAGGTGTCAAACGCAGGTTTGAAATTGTATTCAAATCTGATAAGCTGGTTTATATTGACGATTATGCACACCATCCTGAAGAATTAAACGCATGCATCGCATCTGTAAGGGAGTTGTTCCCCGGCAAATCAATAACAGGGGTGTTTCAGCCACACCTTTATTCCCGTACACAAAATTTTGCCAATGAATTTGCCGGTAGTCTTGATGAATTGGATGAGCTTATACTCTTAGATATCTATCCTGCCCGGGAAAAACCGGTTTCCGGTGTTACTTCTGAGATGATATTGCAGAAAATGAAAATGGAAAATAAACAATTGGCAAAAAAGGAAAACCTGGTTGATCTGTTGGGAAATAAAGATTTGGAGGTATTGTTAACGCTTGGAGCAGGAGATATAGGTGAATTTGTTGAACCCCTGAAAAAAATGCTTAAGAATAGATAAAGGAAAAATGAAGCGGATTCTGAAAATATTTGTTTGGGTAGTTATCATAACCTATATAGTTGTGGTTCCCGGTTTTGTTGTTGATCGGTCCGAAAAAACTCCATGTAATTCGATTGATATCAGTTTACCTGATTCCCTTACCAGCCGGTTCGTCACACAAGATGACATACTCAATGTTATTAATAAACGTGATAATCAGGTGCTTGGTTATCCAATTGGAACTCTTAATACCCGGGAAATTGAAATCCGGCTTGCTTTACATCCTACACTGAAAAAAGTAGAAGTATATAAAACAATCGGGGGAAAATTGCATATTGAGGCAATTCAAAGAGTACCGGTTGTAAGAATTATAAATAACAAGGGAATGAGTTATTATATTGACTCTGAAGGTGCAGTTATCCCTTTTTCTGAAAAATTCACTCCCAGGGTGCTGATAGCCAGTGGTTATATTAATGAACCTGAGGAAATTATGCAGGAACTTATGATAAAAAATATTGATTCTGACAATATAATCAAACAAATTCATGAACTGGGTTGTTTCATCAGTTCACATGATTTCTGGAAGGCACAGATTGAACAGATATATGTAAATAAAAAAGGAGAGTTTGAACTAGTGCCACGTGTTGGAGCCCACAGAATTATTCTTGGAAGCTTTGACGGCTACCAGGAAAAGTTCAGGAAACTATACGCATTGTTTGAAAAAGGTCTGAACAAGGTGGGGTGGAACAAGTATAAAGCAATTAACCTGAAATTTGACGGACAAATAGTTTGTACTAAACGTACTTATTAGCTAAAAGGAGATTAATTATCGGTAAAATATAATTAAAAAAAATAAATAACCACATTAAAAATCTAATACTATGAACAAAAAAGACCATATCGTTGCGGCTGTTGATATTGGAACCACAAAAATTGTTTCTGTAGTCGGCAGGAAAAATGAGAATGGTAAAATCGAGATTTTAGGACTTAGCAAAGCTCCCTCAAAAGGTATAAAACGGGGAGTTGTCCTGAATATTGAAGAAACCGTGAATGCTATCCGCTCAACCGTAGAAGATGTTCAAAAACGTTCTGAAATAAATTTCAGCCAGGTTTTTGTCGGAATTGCCGGTCAACATATCCGGAGCATGCGAAACAGAGGATATATTAACAGGGATTCCGTGGAAGAAGAGATAACACGGGAAGATATTATCCGGCTGATAAAGGATATGTATAAGATCCCTATTGATGTTGGAGAGGAAATTATTCATGTCCTGCCTCAGAATTTTATTGTTGATAATGAAACAGGCGTGAAAAATCCTATAGGAATGAATGGTAGAAGGCTGGAAGCTAATTTCCATATCGTGATAGGACAGATAGCTTCAGCAAAAAATATTGAGAAATGTATTAACAGGACAGGACTGCAAATAAGAGAGCTTATCCTGGAACCACTGGCTTCGTCTGAAGCAGTACTTACTGATGATGAAAAAGAAGCAGGTGTGGTTTTAGTGGATATTGGTGGAGGAACAACCGATGTTGCTGTTTATTATGATAATATTATCAGGCACACTGCCGTAATACCTTTTGGTGGTAATGTGGTTACAAAAGATATCAAAGAAGGATGTGCTATCCTCCAGCGGCAGGCTGAATCGTTGAAAATCCAGTTTGGTTCGGCTCTCGGTGATATTTCTCCGGATGATAAGGTGGTAACAATTCCGGGTATTTCAGGACGGGAACCAAAGGAGATCTCTTTTAAAAGCCTGGCATATATTATCCAGTCAAGGATGGAAGAAATAATTGATGCAGTAATATTTGAAATAGAAAACAGTGGATATTTTGAGAAACTTGCTGCCGGTGTTGTACTAACAGGCGGAGGCGCTTTACTCAGACATCTCTCACAACTTGTGAAATTTAAAACAGGAATGGATGTGAGAGTAGGTTTGCCAAATGAATTTTTAGGTGGTGAATTAGACGATGATATTAACCAGCCACAATTTGCTACCAGCGTTGGCCTCGTGCTTAAAGGGTTCGAATACCTGAATACTTATGAGGTTGAAAAAGAAACCTCACATGAGTTACTTGAACAGGAAAAAGATAATAAGGGAGAAAAACCTCGCTTTTTTGAGAAGTGGAAGAAAACATTTAATGAAATGTTTGCTGAAAATGATGTGAAAATGGATTAGCAAACAGTTTGGGTTATTTTGATACAGCTTCCTTTTGGAAAAATTGTGATTTAGTATGTATTTATTTAAAATTAAAAATAATAGCCATGACTGACGAAATAATGAACTTTGATCTGCCTGTTGAAAAGTCATCAACTATAAAGGTTCTGGGTATTGGTGGAGGTGGGAGTAATGCGGTAAATTATATGTACCAAAAAGGCATAAAGGATGTTAATTTTGTGGTATGTAATACAGATGCACAAGCATTGAATACCAGTCCGGTTCCTGTGAAAATTCAAATTGGTGAATCTCTTACTGAAGGAAGAGGAGCAGGAAATATCCCTGAAATAGGTAAACAGGCTGCTCTGGAAAACATGGATGATATAATAAATGCAATTTCGAGCAATACAAAAATGGTTTTCCTGACAGCCGGAATGGGCGGAGGAACAGGAACGGGGGCTGCACCGGTAATCGCAAAAGCAACCCGCGAAGCAGGTATTCTTGCAGTTGCCATTGTTACAATCCCTTTTAAATTTGAAGGACAGAAAAGAATTAATCAGGCTATAGAAGGTATTAATGAATTAAGTCAATATGTCGATTCGCTCCTGGTAATTAATAATGAGAAACTCAGGGAAATATTTGGAGATCTTAAGTTGTCTGAAGCATTCGGGCACGCTGATAATGTGCTTACTATTGCCGCTAAAGGAATAGCTGAAATAATTACAGTTCATGGTTACATAAATGTTGATTTTGCCGATGTCCAGACAGTAATGACTAATTCGGGTGTGGCAATAATGGGTACCGGTGTAGCTGAAGGTGAAGGAAGGGCCTTGAAAGCAATTGAACAAGCAGTAACATCACCCTTGCTTAATTCGAATGATATTACCGGTGCAAAAAGTATTTTGCTCAACATTTCATCCGGGTTTGATGAAATAAGTATGGATGAAGTAGGCGAAATAACCGATTATTTAAATGAACTGGCAGCGGAGGATGTTCAATTAATATGGGGAACAAGTGTTGATGAATCACTTGAAGCAAAAGTAGTTGTTACAATAATAGCTACCGGTTTTGAGGCTAACAGTATCCCTGAATTGTATGTAAAAAGCAGATCCAGGAAAAGTGTAACGTTGTCTGAAAATTCATCGGATGAGAGAAAATGGCAGGATACTATTTTTGAAATTAAAGATAAAGATCTTGGTACTTACCGTGTTGATGAATATAATAATAATCAACGTACAATTAATTTCAATATGCGTGGGGAAGATGAAAAGCCGGCAGATGTGAATAAAAACCCGGATCATAACCCGCTAAACCAATCAATCAATTCTGAAAAAAATGCTGAACGGATTAGGAAAATAAAAGAGACGCATTCTATAATAAAAGAAAAAGGTCTTAAAAATCAGGATATTAAAGATAATATTGACGAACTTGAAGATGAACCTGCTTATATAAGAAGAAATATTAATATAAAGAATGATGTTTATTCATCTAAATCTAAAGTTTCAAGATATTCTCTTGGTGATGAGGAGGATAATGAGGATAAGACAAAGAAAAAATCAATACTGAGAGATGATAATTCATACCTGCATGATAATGTTGATTAAAGACTAGAAGAAAAGCTTTCTTCACCTCATCATAATACCCAGCCCCACATGTTTATTCTTATTTTAATAAAACTTAGACCTGCTGTCTACTATATTGGCACTTTCTTTTAATGCTTCAAAAGCTTCATAACTGGCTCTGGAATTATAGGTGTTTTTTAAACGGCTTAATATTGCAGTAAGGTCAGTCTCTTCCGGATTTGTAATATTTGTGACAGTAATAACATATACTCCGTTATTTCCCTTAATAGGTCCGGTAAGTATACCTTGATCACTATTAACTGCGGTGGCAATTACCTGTGGTTCTATACCGGCTCCGGGAACTGAAAATGAATTGAAAGAAATTCCTGTTGCAGTTTCAATATTTACCCCAAGGTTTGTTCCAAGTTCCTCAATGGTTTCTGTTTCACCCATCCTGGCTTTAATATTTTCTATTATTTTCAAAGCTTTTTTCTCCTTCATAACATTAAGGCGGATATCTGATTCAACATCTTCAAGCTTAGAATATCCCTCATTTTTTACATCGGATAGATATGCAATTACGAAATGATCACCCAATTCAAAAACAGCCTGCTCATTAAAATCGAGAATAATCTCATTTTCCTTGCCTTCAAAAACCGACCGTATAAGATACCTTGGTGACTCAAGACCGGGAATTTCTTTATCTGTGGGCTTTAAATCGTTAGCTGTTCGTTTATCATAACCTTCACCGGTAATAGTTTCATTGAATTTCTCGTATGTGTTGTTCATACCTGCAAAACGACTTGCTTCAGCATAAACGTTCTGATAAGTAGTTGAGCTTGGTTCCAGTTTTCTGTCTACTATTCCTACTTTGAATTTTTTTACAGCACTACCTTGATCAAGTATTTCAATAATGTGAAAACCAAATTGGGTTTCAACTATGGTCAAATCACCAGTTTTTCCTTGAAAACATGCATCATTAAAAGGTTTAACCATTTGTCCTTCACTGAACCATCCGAGATCACCACCAAGTTGGGCTGACCCCTGATCGTCGGAAAAAGTTATTGCAATCATGTCAAAATTAGTGCCGTTCCCGATCAGTGTTTTCAAACTGTCTGCAGTAGATTCCGCTTTACTAAAGCTTCTGTTCTGACCGGCAGATATAAGTATATGACGTGCATGTACAGAATCAGGCAGGTAATTTATCTCAGCTATTTTTGTCAGCTTGTAAGTTTCATTTTCAAAATATGGTCCGTAAACTTCTCCTAATTCAGCAGTATCAACAAACCCCCTGATAATTTCCGGGAATTCATCCAGGGTATGGTTAATATCCTCAAACCGTGTGTCAGCTGTAAGGTTAACAAATTCTTTCACGTCTTCAGCTTCTTCAAACTCAGATTTGATACCATTGATCCACTTTTCACTTTCAGAAATATCTGCTTCAGACGGCTCTACACTGAATATAACATATTCAATAGTCCTTGCAGGCGATTGTTTGTAATCATCTTTATGTTCCTTGTAATATTTTTCAAGGTCTTTTGAATTTACTGTTACTGCGCTATCAGATATAGTATTAAATCGTTCAACAAGATAATTAAAATCAACCTTTTTGTTTGACTCATGAAATTCAATTGCAGCTTGATTACGTGTGGGATATAACCCTTTGCGAACAAGGTTTGTATACTTTGTAGAATACCTGTCATTTAGAATTTCGTCTTCCATGAATAACCAGTAAGCTTTCTGGGTTGGATCATTATCCATATTTTTAAGGAAATTTATCAGTGCCGGCTTATTCATTCTTCCTGTTTGCGGATCAGTAAACATTTGTCTGATAAAAAGATGAGGGTTGTTTCCTTGTATCAGGTCAAATAACTCATCATTACATACACCCAGTCCCAGTTCCTTATATTCATTATCCAGAATATTTTCGCGGATTAGCTGTTGCCAGCTTTGCTCCCTGATGTTTTCCGAGGTACTTTCATCGATAATCCCGTTGCCGGATAATTTATAGATCTCTGTAAGTTTATTTATTTTTTTCTCAAAGTCCTGGTAAGTAATAGATTTTCCGTCAATTTCTGCTATTTCAAAATATTTTTTCGATCTCCCTCCGGTTCCTTTTCCAATAAAATCACTTAAAACAAAGGCTAAAAGTGCCAATCCAATAATAATTGCTACAAGAACTCCCGCTTTGTCACGTAAGGTTTGTAATGTTGACATAAGTTATTTAATATTTTTATTTATGTAAAAATTCAGGCAGCAAATATAAAAAAAAATAGTGTTTCTTTTGACATTGAATAAAGAAAAAATGCTGTTCACACAAGCTCGTAACAATGGGAAAGTTTATTTGTTTATTTGTTGATGAGTTTATTTGTAAAGAAAGACTAAATAGTAAAAAGAAATTAGAAATTTGGAGCTCATTACCCGTTACCTCAAGTACAAATTGTGAAGTTTGAAGCTTAAAAACACTACAATGCAATTTTTAACTTCTAAACTTATAAACTCCTCAACTTATAAACTTTTCATTACCTCATCACCACACATAACACCTCACTTCATAGCCTTAGTTATTGTTAGTTTTACCAGTTCTATCCTTGTTTCACTAACTTCCAGTACTCTGAATTCAAATAACTCAATTATGATAAGTTCCTTAGGTTTTGGTATACTTTCGTAGAAGTGTAGTATTAAGCCGGCAAGTGTCTCATATTCACCGTGCTTGGGTAGATTAAGGTTGTATTTTTCGTTAAGATAGTCGACTTCAAGACGGCCTGAAAATATGTATTCGTGCTCATTTATCTTTTGCTCGGTGAGTTTTAAAGTATCATGTTCGTCTTCAATTTCTCCAAATATTTCCTCCAGGATATCTTCAATTGTCACAATACCTGAAGTTCCTCCAAATTCATCAACTACCACAGCGATGTTCTTTTTTTCCTTAACAAACATTTCAAGTAGCTTGTTGGCCGGCATTGTTTCTGGTACAATTGATATATCAATAATGTTTGATTCAATATTATCAGGATTATTAAACAGGTCCTTCATATGGATATACCCGATAATCCGATCAATTGATTTCTTGAAAACAAGTATTTTTGATAAACCTGTATCAATAAATTTCTGTTGAAGATCATCAATTTCACTGTCGTTTTTAACAGCTATTATCTCTGTCCTGGGAACCATACATTCACGGAGTTTTACATCAGAAAAATCAAGAGCATTCTGGAAGATTCTGAAATCAAGGGTATCATTCTTATTGTTTTTTTGTTCTGCCATTTTCTCATTCATCAGATTATCAATATCTACCTTGCTAAAAACAATATTTTCCTGCATCTCACCTGTCTTTACTTTGAAAAAGGTTCCCAAAATGAAGTTGGATATATATATGGTTAATTTACTGACAGGGTAGAAAATTATGAAAAACAGTAATACCGGTATAGCAAAAATCTTTAAAAAAGAATTTGGATTTATCCTGAACAAAGTTTTTGGAAGGAACTCTGCAGTTAGGAGAATTATGAGAGTGGAGATAATTGTTTGAAGGATGAGGATATTTATGTCAAGCTCAGTTAGTGTAGATATCACTGGTTCAAGCAGTATTGCCATAAAGATACCATATATCACCAGGGAAATATTGTTGCCGATAAGCATTGTAACGATATATTGCCCGGGATACCGGGAGAGCAGGGAAATAATTTTTGAATTGAAAGAACCCTCTTTTCTGTACAATTCAATCTTGAGTTTATTAGATGATACATACGCGATTTCCATTCCCGAGAAAAATGCAGAGAACAGAACCGATATGATAATGGTAACAATGATGGACATTACTCGCCTTCTTGATTATTTATCTTTACTTTTTCGTCTCATATTTTTTCTGAAAAAATACATCGCAAATGAGATCAAAGCTATTAAGAAAAACAGCATACCCGAAGAAAAGCCGGAGTTGGCGATACTATGGATACCTGCTATCACACAAAGGATGGCAACTGTGAGCCATACTAATTCCAGGATTCTTAACTTTTTCCTATTCATTTTCTATATAAAAAGTGCCTCGGGGTTTCATTATTTTCCAATTAGTAAAATTTTCATTTGCCTCCATACCATCGCCATAAATAATTTCATTAGCTGTAGTAATTGAAACAAATTTATTTGTATAGATCAATTTTTTATTTTCATCCCAGAATAATTGTTCAGTATTCAAAATTTCGCCATTAGCATTAATAACAACTACACTGTCCTTTGCTTCCCAGAGTTCATCTGCTTCATGATAGATCGCGTATCTGGCTGATAACTGTGATTCAATTTTCTCGTTTTCATCATAGAAAAAAACCTCCAGCCCTTTAGGGAATTCCAGATACGGATTCTCTGCCTGATTAAAACTTTTTACAAGCTTTGATTTTACTCTCAGTTGTATTTTTGCTGAATCGGTATAAATGGTTTCAAGGTTGACAATAGTTTGCGAAGGTAAGTTATCGATATTGGTAAGCGAACTAATAACTTCAATATCGTTCCTACATGACATAAGCATTGCAACGGCAAGTGCAATGCTTATGATAAAAGATCTTTTCGGGAAAATATCCCAAAAATCCATGTGTTTCTTATCTGGTTCTGATAATAGTTGTTTCATTGATCCAGCAACCCACAATATAGCGATCGCCTTCTTTCAATCCATGAAAAAATACGGTTTCAGTATCGGGGAAATGTTGTGAATATGAAATTATACTTTTATTCGCAATATCAGCAAGTTCATTATCAACCTGCTTAGCTTTCGCGAATTGATCAACAGCAATCCAGTAGAGCGCTTTCTTAGCAATATCGTCATCACCACATGGTTCGCTGCCGGCGTATATTGCACCAATAAGCAGGTATGGATGTCCTGATTCCGGGTCCAGTTCAGCTGCTCTTGTTGCAAATGTTCTGGAAAGAGAATTGTTTCCTAATTTATGATAAGTTATATCGCCAAGCTTCATATAGTATCTTGCTTTTTCTCTTGAATCAGTTTCAAGTTCAATGGCTTGCTTATATAGCATAGAAGCCTTTTCATAATTAGTCCGGTCAACATTCATTTCAGCAAGAAAGTAAGCTGATTTGGCACTGGGTGCGATTTTATGAAGTGATGTGCTGGCATGGAAATAAAGATCAGAATCTTTGCAACCAGTACCGGCAAGAAACACAACTATTTTAGTCAGAAGTTCTTTATCCTCCGGGTTCTGATCATATTTTGGCTGAAAAAGTTTAATTAACGCTTCGCAAGTTGCTGCTCCACTTTGCGAGAAAATTTGATCAATGCTTTCCTTCAATCTCTGGAAATCGGGACTTTCTGGCTTCTTATTTAATTTATAATCCACAATCTGGCTTGCTGTTGCATAATTTTGAATCATTTTATCCTGTGATAATTCACCGACTTTGAATAAAGCGCCGGAAGCAGTTATAAACAAGGCAAGTACTGCATTCTCAGACTTGTTT
>JAUVHQ010000002.1 GCA_030593185.1 Bacteroidota bacterium | reverse complement strand
TTTGTTCTGAAAAAACCAATGCCTGAAAAACTAAATATTTAGCTTAAACAAATAATTTAGCCGATTGCTTTGTGAAAAAGATTTATTAATTTTAATTACGTTATTAATAACGTTATTAATAACGTTATTCTTTTATACAAAACCACCATAAGTCAATAAATCATAAATTACAAAGGATTTATTAACTTATAAATTTCTAACCTGTTATAAATGGGTATTTCTGAAAAATCAATAACCTGGATTTTTCATATTAAAAATATGGTAAGTAATTGTTGTATTATCCTGCTAAAAGAAAAATTCGAGCAGGCAGGTATCCGGGTAGACAATATTCAACTTGGAACGGTTACTGTTACTTGTTCTCCCGCATTGATCACAGATAAATTTATTGATAACCTTCTCGGAAAGTATGGTTTTGAACTGATCAAAAACAGGGAATTGCAACTTATTGAACAGATAAAGATCGCTATAATCGAGCTTATCCACCAACTGAACAACGTAGATTCCATTGTACGGAAGTCAGACTACCTGGTAGAAAAACTGGGCTTGAGCTATTCATATCTTTCAAGGATCTTTTCTTCACATGAACCCATCACTCTTGAGAGATATATCATCCTCCAAAAAATGGAACGAATTAAAGAACTTATCGATCAGAGTGAGTACACTCTCAGTGAAATTGCCTTTATGATGGACTACTGTAGTGTACAGTATCTTTCCAACCAATTCCGGAAAGAAACCAGGTTATCAGTGACTGATTATAAAAAAAGCAATTTCGTTCTTAAAAAACCCATTGATAAGTTATATTAATTAATTAGTGCTTAAAGTTGAGAAGAAGTTTAAAGTGAGCTAAAGTTGAAAGTGACTAAAGTGAACTATACTTCGACTGTGCTCAGCATAAAAAGTTTAAAGGGCCTAAAATGCTTAAATCCAGTTTAGCACAGATTTTGTAACATATTAATGAAATTTTGTAACATTTAATTAAACAATATTGTTGATTTTTGTGCCGGTGATTAATCCCAAAAACATTAATTATGAAACCCACATGTTCTTTTAGCACAAACAAAAATGAATGTAATTTAATACATGTGGGTTCCATCAGACATTTAAAAATAAAATTATACACTGATGAAACTGAAAAAGAATATCGCTGTAAGTGAATCGGGATTTGTATTTGATCCCAATTCGGGTGATTCATTTTCCATGAATCCTTTTGGTGCTGAAATACTAAATCTTTTAAAACAGGAAAAAGATTTTGATAAAATTCATGATACCATGACAAAAAAATATGATGTGCCACCAGGTGAATTTGATAAATATTTTCTTGATTTTATACAAACCCTGAAGCAATTTAATCTTATAGAAAACGATGATTAACAATTTTATAATATGAATAAGCTCAAAGTAACACTTGCCGTCACAGGGTTGAATAATACCGACAATCCCGGTCCCGGGGTTCCTGTTATTCGTTCTCTCCGTGAATCTGAAGATTTTGATCTAACCGTCATTGGGCTGGCATACGAAACCCTGGAACCGGGTATTTACATGGACAATATTGTTGACAAAGTTTACCAGGTACCATATCCCTCAGAAGGCTCCGGCGATTTAATAAAGCGTCTTGAATATATTCATGAACGTGAAAAAATTGATGTCCTTATCCCAAATTTCGATGCTGAGCTTTATACTTTTATGAAATCTTCAGCCCGTCTGCATGAAATGGGAATTAAAACCTTCCTGCCAACCATTGAACAGTTTGAAGAACGGCATAAATCAGAATTGCCTGCTTTTGGTAAAAAGTATGGGGTTAGCGTTCCAAAAAGCAAGTCTGTTCTGAAACATTCTGATATCGAGAAAATTCGTGATGACTTTGAATTTCCTGTTATGGTAAAAGGCAAATTTTATGATGCTTACCTTGCTTATAATGAGGAACAGGTGCGTATGCATTATAACAAAATAAGTGCAAAATGGGGTCTTCCGGTAATTATCCAGGAATTTATCAAAGGAACAGAGGTCAACGTGGTTGCTCTTGGTGATGGCAAGGGCAATACAATAGGAGCTGTTCCTATGCGGAAGCAATATATCACCGATAAGGGAAAAGCCTGGGGTGGTATAACTCTGGATAATAAAGAAATGTTAGACCTTACCCATAAAATTATCCGCTCTACAAACTGGAGGGGCGGAATGGAACTTGAGCTTATTAAAACCAGCAAAAACGAACTATATGTTATTGAGATTAATCCGCGAATTCCTGCCTGGGTATATCTTGCTGTTGGAGCGGGCCAAAATCTTCCCGAGGCACTGGTAAAATTAGCCCTTGGAGAAGAGGTTAAGCCCTTTGATAAATACCAAATTGGCAGGATGTTTGTAAGATATTCTTACGATCTGATGATAGACCTGAAAGATTTTGAAAAACTCTCTACAACAGGTAAACTATAATCTAAGTTTTATGAAACTTCCATGTATTATTAATGCACAAACAAAAATGATTAAATAATGGTTGCACAACTGTATCCGGATTTTTCCACATGGAAGTTCACGAACGGGTTTGCGCCATGGGTTTTTGTGGGAGCGAGTAACAAATACCACAGAACTTGTAAAAAGGTAGAAAATATAAGTAACCTTGTTACTAACATAAAAGATTTAAACGTAAAAAACAATATTTAAATTTAATAACAATGGAAAAACAACCATTTGAACGACCCTTTATTAAAAAATTACAGTCAGGAATGCCAAGTAAGTTTGGCATGAAAATGCATTTCGATCCTATCACGGAAATTGATGGTCTTAATGTAAAAGATCTGATCGGTGAATATGGATCCCCGTTGTTTATATTATCTGAAAAAACAATTCGGAAAACTTTAAGTACTGCCAAAAGAGCTTTTACTACCCGGTATCCAAAAGTCCAGTTTTCCTGGTCATATAAAACCAATTATCTCGATGCTGTTTGCAGTGTTTATCATCAGGAAGGTAGCTGGGCAGAAGTGGTATCCGGTTTTGAATATGATAAAGCTCTTTCAAACGGGATTGGCGGTAAATTTATTATTTTTAACGGACCGGATAAATCGGCTGAATATCTCGAAAAAGCCATTCAAAATAACTCCCTGATCCATATCGATCATTTTGATGAAATGTACATGCTAAATGCATTGAGTGATAAATTGAACAAAAAACCAAAGGTTGCCATTCGTGTAAATATGGACACCGGCATTTATCCTAAATGGGACCGGTTTGGATTTAATTACGAAAACGGCGAAGCATGGGATGCCATTAACAGAATTATGATTGGCGAAAAGCTTGATCTGGTTGGGCTGCATACTCACATTGGCACATTTATCCTTGCTGCTAATCCATATAAAATCGCTGCCGGTAAATTAGCCGATCTGGCAGTAAATATTGAAAACAAATACAATCACAATATTAAATACATTGATATGGGCGGCGGGTTCGCCTCAAGAAACACACTAAAGGGAGCATACCTGCCGGGAACAGATACAGTGCCCGATTTTGACGACTATGCCGAAGCAATTACCTCCGGACTTGTTAATTCTCACATCAAGCCCGACAAGCTTCCGCTTCTTATCCTTGAAACAGGTCGTGCCCTGATTGATGACGCGGGTTATCTTCTGGGAACGGTACTGGCAAACAAGCGGCTGGCCGACGGCAGGCGTTCAACCATTATGGATATTGGTGTCAACCTGTTATTTACCTCTTTCTGGTATGAGCACATTATTACCCCGGCACAACCATTTTCACACCATACTGAAGAAACTGCTATTTATGGTCCACTCTGTATGAATATTGATGTCCTTCGTGAAAATGTTGATTTTCCGCTATTAAAAAAGAACGATCATGTGGTTATTAAACGAATTGGAGCATATAATATGACCCAATGGTTACAATTCATCACATTACGCCCACGGATAGTCTTGATTGACGAGAAAGGGAAATCACATTGTATCAGGAAAAATGAAACGCTGGAGATTTTCAAAGCGTTTGAAAAAACGCCTGAACATCTCTTAAATTTTAAATTATAACCTGACATAAAAACATAAAGATTTGAATTTAAAACAAAATGCAAAACTACTGTATGAAGGGATACTAAACAGTTATTCACAGGTATTTTTTTCGAAAAATAAGCTGTTTGGGATTATTCTTATTATTATCACTTTTTTCGACCTTCTTGCAGGACTTAGCGGGTTGCTTGCAGTTGTAATCACATATCTTGCGGGGAGGGGAATTGGTTTTAGCAAAATAAGGGTTTCCGAAGGCATCTATGGTTTTAACAGTTTGCTTGTAGGGCTTGGCCTGGGTATTTATTTTGAACCGGGTATCCCCTTCTTTTTTGTACTGTTCCTGGCTTCTTTGTTTACACTTTTCCTGTCGGTAAGCATGGAAGGTATTATTGGTAAGTATGCGATACCATATTTAAGTCTTCCTTTTATTATTTCCATCTGGCTTATTGCTCTGGCTACCTCGCAATTTGAGGCGCTTGGGATCAGCCAGAGGGGTATTTATACACTAAACGACCTGTATGTTATCGGGGATAAAACCCTGGTGAATGTTTATACCTGGTGGAACGATATTGGAATACCGTCTTCTTTAAGAGTTTATTTCTTTTCATTGGGCGCCATTTTTTTTCAGTATAACCTGTTATCAGGAATAATTATCGCTTTTGGATTATTGTATTACTCACGAATCGGATTTTCTCTTTCATTGCTTGGGTTTTATTCAGCGTATATTTTTTATATGATCATCGGGGCAAATATTTCAGAAGCAAATTACAGCTATATTGGATTTAACTATATCCTTACTGCAATAGCACTTGGCGGGTTTTTTATCATTCCTTCAAAGTTGTCTTATTTCTGGACAATTATACTTATTCCAATGGTTGCCATAATTACTATTAGTTTGAGCATAATCTTCTCCACCTTTAACCTGCCCATTTATTCTCTCCCTTTCAACATCGTTGTTCTTTTATTTCTATATGTTCTGAAATTCAGGACCAAATCAACGAAATGGCTCACTGATATTTTTATCCAACATCATTCTCCTGAAAGAAATCTTTATGCTTACCAGACCAATTCCGTAAGATTCAAATACCTTCTGGATACCAGTATTCAACTTCCGTTCTGGGGAGAATGGGTTGTGTCTCAGGGGCATAACGGAGAACCTACTCACAAAGAGGAATGGAAAAACGCCTGGGATTTTGTTATAACCGATGAAGCAGGAAAACAGTATAAAGGCAAAGGAGATCTCCCAAATGAATATTATTGCTATGAAAAAGATGTAATTGCTCCTGCAGATGGTGAGATCGAACAAATTGTTAACGGGATTGAAGATAATATAATCGGAGATATAAACCTTGAAAATAACTGGGGAAATAGTGTGGTTATCCGGCATAATAATATGCTCTTTTCCCAGGTCAGTCATCTTAAAAAGGACTCTATAAAAGTGAAGCCCGGAGAGAGAGTTAAAAAAGGACATTTGATTGCCAAAGTGGGAAACAGCGGCAGATCACCTTATCCTCATCTTCATTTTCAATTCCAGTCATCCCCTTTTGTGGGATCAAGGACAATCAGTTATCCTGTCAGTCATTTTATTCTTTCGAAAGAAAAAGGAGTAGAGCTAAGGTCGTACCAAATACCGGAACTAAATGAAAAAGTAAAAAATATTGAACTAAATCCTATTCTTAAAAATTCGTTTCATTTTATTCCCGGTAAACGGTTTTTATTTAAAATAATACGTGGGGAAAATGTGACAGAAGAAAAATGGGAAGTTATTACAGACGCATATAATAATTCGTACTTACAGGAAAAAACAACGGGCAGCAAGGCATATTTTGAAAACGACGGAAATCTTTTCTATTTCTCACGTTTTGACGGAGACAAGAAATTATTGTTATATTATTTTTTCCTCGCTGCATATAAAATACAAACCGGGTTTTATAATTATCTCGAACTCCGTGATAAATTCCCTGTAGATTTGTTGTTTAACAAAAGATGGCTCTTTTTTCATGATTTTTTTGCCCCTTTCTTCTTTTTCCTGAAAGCTGATTTTCATATACAATACTCTGATATAGACAATCCTCTTAGTCCGGAAAAAATCGAGCTTGTTTCACGTGTTAACCTGAAATTTTTTAGAAAAGAGGTTAAAAAGATTAGCTTTAAATTAATATTGAACACCAAGGGATTAGGAGAATTAACAATTATGATAAACAATAAAAAAATTACGGCGCTATGCGAAAATTAATTCTTATCATATCCGTATGGTTTGTTTTACTTACAATTGCTACAGGACAAGCAGTAATGAATTATACATCTCTTGATAAACAGACTTATGAGCTATATTTGGAAAAGAATTGGAAAGACCTTATATCTCTGGGCAAAAACGGACTTGATAACGAAATCGATTATTTTTACCTGAGGATGCGGATTGGAATAGCATATTATGAGTTGGGTAATCACCGCCGGGCTATTCCACATTTTCGCAAGGCACTGGTTTTTAATTCAAAAGATCAATACGCTAATGAATATTTGTATTACTCATATCTTTTTTCGGGACGTAATGCAGACGCTATTAATCTTTCGGAAAAATTCACGGCAAAGCTTAAAAAGAAGCTTGAAATAGGAAAAGTGACAGGGCTTAAAGGTTTTTCGGTTTATAACACCTATTCATTTAATACAAACCAGGAAAAACTTGATGATTTTAATATCCCCGCCGATACATCTATTGATGGTTGGCAAAATGTAACGCGTAGTTATAATTTAATACAATTGAATTTTGAACACGTGGTTTCACCCCAATTGCGTCTCTCTCACGGTTATGGTTATTTTATTAAACAGAGATATCATTTCTTCCAGGAATTAGGAACTTCTGTGTTTTATCCGGAAGAAACATACAAACAACTTCAGCTATATATTTCGGGTAATTTACTGGTTAGTCATGGTTTTACAGCCGGTCTGACTTTACACTATATTAACCTTCGTCCTTTGGCTTACTATGAAACAGGGGGTACAGGAGGTTGGCAACCAGGATCAACATATGCTTACACAAGCCCCTCTAATAATTTCGCAGGATATTTATCGCTCAATAAAAACCTGGGGCTTTTTACCATTGGAATTGGATTAGGTACTGCTAATCTTAATGACAATATACAATTTCAGAAAGATCTGAACCTTTCTGTTTTCCCTCTTGGAAATCTAAATTTCTACCTTGTGTCAAAAGCAACCCATCATTCCGATTTTCTGAATCTTGACAATCCGGTTAACAAATGGATATTTGAGCAAAAGATCGGAATTAAGATATTCAATCCTGTATGGATTGAGTTTTACGGATCTTTTGGAGAAAAGTCTGATTTTATAGACCATAACGGAACGATTATTTACAATGAATTTAACCCGCTCACCGGTAATATGGGCTTCAACCTGATCATCACTCCCGAAAAAACAGGAACACAATTATACCTGAACTACCGTAACCAGACAATCAGAAGCTCATTCAATTATTATTCTGACAATACTATTAATACAATAAACGATACTGATTCTAACACACAAACAATAATAGGAGGTATAAAATGGAGCTTTTAAAACAATTCAAAACTTATTTTACCGGATTATTGATCTTACTTATGCCCTTGGGGGCTTGGGGGCAGCAGAATATTTCCAATATTATTGATGCTTTCCAGCAAAGTTATATCAATGAGAGTACCGGAAAATACCCGGACGCCATAGAAGTATTGAAAAATATATATAACGAAGATTCTTACGAAATTAATCTGCGGCTTGGGTGGTTAACTTATCAGTCAGGTCTTTTTAGTGAGTCTCTCGCTTTCTACAACAAAGCCATTGCTCTGATGCCTTATTCTATTGAGCCACTGTGGGGTGTTGTTTTGCCCGCCAGCGCTTTAGGTAACTGGGAAATGGTTATTAATCAATATCAAAATATTTTGGATGTTAATCCAAATAATTCCATAGCCCATCACCGCTTGGGGTTAATATATTATGGAAGGAACGAATTCCAGGAAGCTCATAAGCATTTTGAAAAGGTTGTAAATCTCTATCCTTTTGATTACGATGGACTAACCATGCTTGCATGGACCAACTTTAAACTCGGGAAACAACGCGAAGCGATAGTGCTTTTCCGGAAAGCCCTTATGCATACACCAAGTGGTTCCTCGGCACTTGAGGGTCTCGAGCTACTTGAGAAATAGTTACTGTTCTTTTTATAAACTATCCGGTTGTAAACAGCGAATTGTTTTTCTGTCGTCTGCAGGTTGTTGACTACTATGCATATAAAATTTTTAAACAGGTGAAAAATAAACAATTGCTTACACAAAGTTTCGTTTTGCTTTTTATTCTTTTTTTATGCAGTGGTCATGATCTTTTTATCCGGATGAATTCATATTATTTGAAACCACATAGCACATCTACCTTAAGGTTGTTTAACGGGACTTTCAGCCAAAGTGAAAATATAATTACACGTAACCGAATGGACGATGTAGTTATAACAGGTCCCTCTTTTCTAAAACATCCGGATACAACTCAATGGTATGATTCAGGAAATGAAACCATTTTAAGTTTTAATACCGGAGAATCAGGAACATATGTTGCCGGTATTTCAACCAAACCAAGAACTATCTATCTTAATGCATCTGATTTTAATGAATATCTTGAACATGATGGGGTTCTTGATATCCTTAAAAAACGTAAAGCCGGGAATCAAATGGATAAACCGGTAAATGAAAAGTATGCCAAGCATGTAAAAACCATTTTCCAGGTGGGAGAATTACGCACACATAATTATTTACACAAACTGGGATTCCCTCTTGAATTTATTCCGCTTCAGAACCCATATGAGTTGAAGCCGGGTGATTTTCTGGATGTAAAACTTTTATCTGAAGGAAAGCCGCTGAGTGGTAAAAATGTTTATGCACACTCATCTACAAATAAGGAAGCTGTTGAGCAGCATTTGATTACCAACAACGAGGGAATTATACGGGTTAAAATTAAATGTGCCGGAGAATGGTATCTGCGAACTATTCATATGACAAAAACTGATGAAAAAAATATAGATTATCTTTCCAGCTGGAGTACGCTTACTTTTAGTATCCGATAATTATGTTTGGGTTGTTGTTTTTTGGTAGCTTTACACTAAAGGCATAGCGCGTTAAAGCATTACTCCACTCTAAAGCCGTAGTTATTTAAGTTTAATTAAATATATTTGCATCAAACTGATTTGATATCAAGTAATGAAAAAAGATAATATACAACCTGTTGTTGAAAAGGAACCCGTAAAACCCGGAGTTACTATACTCATTATTTCTGTAGTAGTTCTTTTCCTGGCTCTTAGCGGACTTATTTACCTGTATTTTAGCCAAAAAGCTGACATGGTTGAAATGGAGATTGTGCTAACCGCTGAAAAAGATTCGCTTACAAATGAATTACAAGAGATGATTATTGGTTATGATACACTGAAAACATCGAATGTTACTCTTAACATAAAACTTGAAGAAGAACAAAATAAAATAAAAAGGCTTATCCAAATACAGGCTTCCAATGCCCGGAAAATACAGCTATACAAAAAAGAGCTTGGTACTCTTCGCAGTGTTATGAAAAGTTATATTGTTCAAATAGACTCTCTTAATACAAAAAACAAACAATTAATAGCCCGTAATGCTGAATTTCAAATAAAACTTGAATCTGCCGAACGAACAAATATACAATTGTCTGAGATTAAAGATGAACTTTCATCTAAAGTTGAAAGGGCTTCAGTTATTCTGGCTAAAAATATTCACGCTGCACCATTGAATAACAGGGGAAAGGAAAAAGACAAAATTGATAAAATCGAAAAAATCCGTGTCTGTTTTACACTAAGGGAAAATCCTATAGTTGAGCCGGGAAAAATGGATATTTATCTGCGAATAATGCGTCCTGATTCCCTTATATTAGCTCTTGCTCCTGAAAATATTTTCACCTTTCAGGATAAACAAATGATTTATTCTTCAATGAGAACTATTGAATACCTTAATAAAGATATTGATGTGTGTATTTATTTCAACGATCATGAACATTTTATTGTTGGAAAATATTTTGTTGATCTCTTTCTTAAAAATACCAAAATAGGCACAACCACTCTTATCCTCAGAGATTCGGGTTGGTTTTAATTAGTTTTTCTATAGGCAAACATATTGTTTAATCAAATAACTAATTTGCATGAAAATAGGATTTATTATTGGTAGAATTGGCGGGGTTGACGGTGTAGCGCTTGAAGCAGAAAAATGGATCCAGGTATTAAAAAAAATGGGACATGAAATTTTTATTCTTTCCGGTCAGTTTCAGGATTGGAAAATTGATCGTACACGCGACACCCTGGTTCCCGAAATGTCATTCTTTTCGCCTGAAAGTTTCTGGGGGCAAAAAAAGGCGTTTTTTCACCCGGACACTAACACTACAGATTTAATGGAGCATGTTGCTCTTTACTCCAGAATTATCTCTGACAAGATTGTTAAATGGGGGATCAGCAATAAAATCGATATTCTTATCTCCGAAAACGCTTCTGCTCTTCCCTCCCATCTTGAAATGGGCATGGGAATTAAATTGGCTGTTGAAACCCTGGGTCTTCCTACTATTACACATGATCATGATTTTGCATGGGAAAGAGGTGACAGATATATTTCTCCACATAAAGAAATTAATAAATACGTTGAAGAAGCATTTCCCTTGAGGCTTCCCAACTCATATCATGCTGTTATTAATTTAAATGCGCGAAAAACTCTTAAAGAAAAATATGACAGAAGTTCTGTTGTTGTTCCCAATGTAATGAATTTTAATGTTCCGTTCGGGAGAAAAACTTCAAAAAACAAAAATTTACGAGCCGATCTGGGTCTTGAAGAAGAGGATCTTTTGCTTTTTCAGATAACACGTATTGTTGAGAGAAAAGGAATTGAAGTTGCTATTAACCTTATTGACAAACTTGATAATAAAAAAATAAAACTTGTTATTACCGGAAATTATAAAGACGATGAAGGTAGTATATACTATGATATGCTTGTCAACCTGATCCATGAATTGAAAATAAGCAGGCAGATTATTTTCGCTTCGCATGTTATACATAACAAGGGGCTTTCAGGAGATGGCGATGAAACACGTTACTCTTTATCCGATGCTTATGCAAATGCATCTGCTTGTACATATTTCAGTACTTATGAGGGCTTTGGGAATGCTTTTATTGAAGCCGTTCTGGCAAAACGTCCTATTTTTGTTAATAATTACAAGCCCGTATACTGGCCCGATATCGGCAGTAAGGGATTTAAAGCAGTAATGCTTGAAGATAATGTACTTACCGATGGTGCTGTTGAACAAATGAGAGAGGTAATATTTAATAAAACATTAAACCGCGAAATTGTTGAATTTAATTATGCCCTTGGGAAAAAGCACTTTTCTTACGAAACACTTGAACAAAAATTGGAGGAGTTGCTTGATATAGCTACCGGGAAGAAGTAAGAAGTAAGAGCCTTTTATTTTTCTCCATTACATCATTAATTCAGAGATGATATTATCCGCTATTAATTTTCCCTGGTCTGTAAGAATAAGGTTATCCTTTTTTTTCTTAATCATTCCATAATCAATAAATCTTTTCGAAAGTCCTGTGCAATAATCCATTGCTTCTTTACTGTAGTTTTCTTCAAGGAATTTAAGATCAATACCCCATATTGTCCTCAATGATGTTAATATATATTCATTATATTTTTTTCTGTTATCCAGGTATTCTTTTTCAAATGGAATTTTGTTTTTGCTAATAGAATCCATATACATTTTATTGTCTGCTACATTCCACCGGCGTATTTTCCCGTTATATGAGTGAGCAGATGGTCCTAATCCAAGATATTTTACCTGTTTCCAGTAATTTGTATTATGTTTTGAAAAAAATCCATCCAGGCAAAAATTTGAAATTTCATAATGAATAAATTTGTTTTCTCCTGCTTTTTCTATCAGAATCCTGAATTGTTCAATACTGATATCTTCTTCCGGTATTTTTATACGTCCTTCTTTTATATACCGGGAAAAAACCGTATCAGGTTCTATTGTAAGATGGTAAGCCGAAATGTGGTTGATCTCCATTTGAAAAGCAATATCAAGATTGTTCTCCCATGTTTCCATGCTCATTTCCGGAATTCCGTATATCAGATCTACGCTTATATTTTCAAAGCCGGCATTTTTACTATCGTACACAGCTTTTATTCCTGTTTTACTTTGGTGCCTTCTGTTCAATAATCTAAGTTCCCGGTCAGAGAATGATTGCAATCCTATACTTAACCTGTTTATTCCTGTTTTTACTAATTTATTCAAATATTGTTTTGTCAGGTCATCAGGATTTGCTTCATAAGTAATTTCAGCATCTTTTGATATTTTGAAATACTTGTAAAGACCCTCAAATATTATCATTATTTCCTCGTAATCAAGAACCGATGGGGTTCCTCCACCAAAATAGATTGTTTCAACCTGCTCCGGCTCAATAAATCCGTTTTCCAGTTCCATCTCTTTCACCAGTGCTTTTATCATTTTACCTTTATCTTTCAGGTTTAATGACTTGTGAAAATCACAATAATGGCAAAGTTTCTTACAAAAGGGAATATGTATGTAAATACCAGCCATAGAGTAAAAAGTTATAAAGTTATAAAGTTATAAAGTTAAAAGTAGGCGTTGAGCCTTGTAAACTTTCAATTTTACAAACTTTTTATTAAGCCGGATAATAATTTTGAGATTTCAATAGTCAAAGAATATAACTTTTTAAAATTCTCAATAGTTATTTTATCTAAATCTTTTGCAAGATATAGCATTGAACGGACCTCCCCGCAAGAACCTTTGGTAATATATAAAAACTGCCTAAATTCATTATTTGTCTGTTTTTCAAAACCTTCTGCAATATTACTCATAACAGAAACTGATGCTCTTTCAATTTGATTACGAAAACCAAAATCTGTATCACTTTTAAATATTTTGTATATTGAAACTGACAATTCTTTTGATTTTTGCCACGATATTATATCTTCAAATCTTTCTATTTTCATAGCTTTCAACTTTTCTTCTCTTCCCTTTCAACTTTCAACTTTACAAACTTTTAACTTTCCTGTCTTCCAGTACAGCCAACACTGCATTTGATACAGCTCTTGGTTCCGGTGGCATTGAATAAACATTTTTTTCATACTGACTATTATACGGAGAAATATTCAATGGTATTCCATCAACTACAATTGTACTACTTCCCCCGGGGTCAAACCCCATTGCTTTTTCTATTCCCTGGTTAATTAAGATTTCAGCCATATCAAGGTGTGTAGCCCCAACTGATTCCCTGATTCTTCCGTTAACCGCAAGAATATACATATTTCCATTCTTATCCAATCCGGCAGCAATTTTTGGTCCTCTCATATCTGTATAGTCTATTCTTGCTGCTTGTGTTCTTATTGAGTTTTTCGTTTTCCATCCTTCTTTTTGCATATCTAAACATGGTTTGTTTTCTTCTACCAACATAGGTCCGGCTTCGATACCATGTATATATTTTTCCAGTCCTTTTATTTTTATACTTAATTTTCCTTCTTTTTCTTTTAATGCTTCGGGAATTGATCCTGCCGGAAACGAAAGTGTAATACCCACCGGTATTATTTCAACCCTTTCTCCTTTTTTAGTGCTGATAATCTCTTTAATTGTATTTCCGGCAATTCTTATAATAGTACGACCATTTCCTATAATATGCTTTTTAACAAAATTCAGATCATAATAACATACTTTATCACCAGGTATGGATAAATTGTATTGCTTTTCTGTAAAGTCGATTTTCTCTTCACCTTTAACAATTTCTATTCCCTTTGAACAGTTTACTCTTTGCATATAAAGTGTTCCGTCTTGTTTAACCAGAAATGCGGCTTTGTTGAATAGCGGAGGGCTTTTCACTTTCCCTTTTTCAATCAAAAGACCCATTGGTGAGCCAATGTAAGATTCTGGCAAACCCAGTTTTCCAACTAGTTCAGGATTTAAAATATATCCTCCATTCCATCCAGCCTGCACTTTTTTCTTTTCTCTTTTTTCAAATTCCTTAATAAAATCTGTTACTTTTTTCGGCTGGCTTTTAGTGAGAACCGTAATAAACGACCATTTTTTTCCCTGTAAATTTGTTGCGATTCTTACCATCACACCATTCCATGGATGTCCGTCATTATAAACACCGGTTAGATATGAATAATTAACCGGCTGTAAGATGTCTTGTTCTTTGCTTTTTAATTTATTCAAAACAAACTTTACCGGTGATCCATTTTGTTCTGCATCATTTTTCAGTTCCTCAAGCACTTTTTCCTTTCCTTTTTCCTTGCATAAGTTCTTAAACAGGTCTCCCTTTAGTTCTTCGCTAAAATCTTTTGCTGTTTGAATTGGTGTTGGATATGCAAGAGTGGGGCGCATTCCCGCAGGTACAAATTGTATATACCCTGTTCCTTTTGGTATACCCATAATGTTTGCAGTTGTATCCTCTCTGACTCTTCCTATATGAAAGCGGTCAATATCAAGAATATCAGTCATCACTACCGCGTTCTTACGATTAGAAATTAAAAACCCTTTGCCATTTTTTATTTGCCCAAGAATTTTTAATGCCTTTTCTCCCAACTGTGAGAAATGAATGCCCACACATAATTGTTTTGTTCTTACAATCTGTAAAATTTTCTTTTCGTAAAGCAATTTTAGTTCTCTGTCACCACTATTTTTAATATATTTTATTATCTCGTTAGCGTCAGCCCATTGTCTTAATGATTTTTCCTGTGCAAAAAGAAAAACCGGTTCAATTTCTGCTTCACGCCCATTTAGTTTCTCTTTTGTAAGTTCTTCTTCAATTTTTAAATTAAGCCTTGATCTTACTGATTGTAGCGCAAAGAATTCCAATTCATACATGATATGTTTTCCTGAAAAAATTCCAATAGGTACATTTGCATGCATTCTATCCAGAAGCTCTTCCCTGTCGTCTATTGCCAAATATTTGCTTGATGTAAGCTGTGAAAGAGCCAGGTTCCAGTCGGTAAAAAAATGAGCGCCTGTATCAACGCGGTAGGTTGTTGTTGGCTGTATAATTTCATGGTAAAGAAGATTTATCAGTCCTGTTATTTCCTGAATTGTAAAATCCCTGTATGGATAATGGTGTTTGTTCCTGTGCCGGTATGACATTGAGTGGTCATGTTTTATTTTTATTTCACCTTTGCGATAGCGAAAAATGTTATCAACTGTATTATAAAATTTTACTGTTTTTTCTTCTGCAATAAATGCGTGATCCGGATTATCACTAATCAGGTCTTTTGCAAACATAAAAGCCATACCTCTAACTTCCTGTTCCTCCACTCTGAAATAGCTGGGATCAATCAGTGATTTCAGTTTAAGCATAAATGACAATCTTCCATATCCCGGTAAATAATGTCTTTTTTCTGTTTTAATAATTTCTTCCAATCCTTCATTATTATTATTTATCAAATCCCGGTATTTATTGAAGCTGTTTTTTGCCTTTTCCATGCACGGGACATTTGTTTTTAACTGATTATATAATCTGAAATTAATCTCTTTAATATTTTGGTAAAGAGTTTCCAGACTGTATCTTTTATCAACCGCATTTATGTTCTGTTCATATTCATCACTAAAATTGTGTGGGAAAAAGACTCTTTCAAAAATATTTGCAACATGTTCCTTATTAATATTCTTCCCGTCAAATTCGATTACTTTTAGTCTGTCTTCCTCGGGCAGATTCTCTCCTATAACATCTGAATAAACATTTTCAGGATAATACCTGCTGCAAAATATTGGAACACCACATGCTGCTGCCTCAATAATAGGTAAACCCCTCCCCTCGGTTTCACTTGGGAGAAGCACAAGTGATGCAACATTATATAATTCCGGTATCCCCACAGGATTTTTAAACCGTTTCAGAAATTTTTCTTTGTCCAGTTCACTAAATAAAAATGCCAGGTAAATTTTCTCCTTCAGGTCTTTGTCAATTGATTTTAGTAATTCTGAAAATTTCTTTAATATTTTGTTAAAATAGCTAAATTGACTATTTGCTATAGGCCCGGTTACCAGCAAAGTAATTTTAAGATGTTCGGTTTCTCTGAATTTTTCAATTATTTCTTTATTCAAAAGCATTTTATTGATCAGACGAAACCCGGTTTCAATCCTTTTCCTGGCTATAATCCGTGTAGGTTGTAGAAAAATAATATTCTCGGCCAGGAAATTTGCTTTCGCATTTGTTTTGTTTCCAATAAGTATTGGCCTGGGATTGCTCTTAATAACCAGCCTGTTTTCAATAACATCTTTTACCGAATAACCTACCAGTGTATTTTCATACCTGCTTAATATTTTTTCAAACTGGTAATAAGTATTGATCTTTATTCTCTTGCTGGGGTTTTTATATTCTTCCGTATCAATTGCCGTTCCTATCAAATCTATATTTGCCGGATTATGCCCGTTTTTTTCAATAAGGTGATCGATTTGGCATTGGTTAATATTTACAGAAAGCCATGATCTTGATTCCCAAGGGAATAATATTTCAATAATACTAAAAAACTCACCAATATGCGAGTTAGTGAAGAAAAAATCTCTTGGTCCTTTTTCCAGATCCCTTTCTTTGATATCTATTTCTCTATTACCTCCCTCCCAATAAAAATCATGATTATTGCAAATTACCGGTATCCCCATAATTTCTGATACCAGTACGTTTGCCAATGCAAATGATACATTTCCCGGGTTTGAACATATATTAACAATGAACAGTAATTTAATGTTGTTTTTTTCTATGTATTTTCCCAGTTTTTCGGAAATTACAAGTACTTCCTTCCAAAATTTCAGGATAAGGTTGTTATATACCTTGCTTCCTCTTTCCAATTTAGTATGGAAAAAATCATTGTATAATGACCAGCTATCAAAGCTTTTAGCTTCTTTTATTACAAATATTCTGGTTTCCGGGTCTACAATTTTTTTTGCTTCCGGCTTAAACCCCCCACCAATATAATGTATTGGTATACCAGCCATATTTTTTCTGTATAGTTTTGCATATTTTTCAATTTCAATAGTCACGCCATCAATCGAATAACCAAATGTTACAAAACCAATTCCTCCTTCTTTTAATTCATTCCTGAAATCCTTAAAACTATTGTTGTATTCAACTGTTGGAACTGGATTATTTTCTTTTAATTCATCCAAAAACAAACCCAGGTCAAACCAAGTTTTTATTTTTTCCTGTCTTAAGAACTTTATCATTTTTGTAGCTGTTTTTTTCATAAAGCTATATCTCCATTTTATACAGTGAAATATTGCAGGCATTCAATATCTTACATTCTTCTAAAGTGTTACTGGTCACTGGTTGCTGGTCTCATTTCCTTATCTTTTCTTCGCCTTTTCTCCTCATCTCTCAGTCGCCCCCTCGTCCCCCTTCTTCTCTTCTTCAACTTTGAACTTTTTGAACCTTGAACTCTTCTCCTTTCTCTTCCCTTTAAGTAGTGATTAGTTACTAAATATAAGAATTTATCAGCTAATAATTTGTTTTGTTTGTTTTTTTAGCTTTGTATTGTTTAATTATTCTACTAATTTTTCTATTTAATGTTCATAAAATCCTTCTGGCCGGCTATTATTTGGGGAATTTTTATTTTCATTATGAGTTCCTTTCCTGGTGATGATATTCCAAAGTCATTTATTATCAACATTCCTTTCGCAGATAAAATTATTCACTTTTTCCTGTATTTCCTGCTGGTGATATTAATCATGCTTGGTACTTTAAAAAAAGTTAAAACCACTTTAACCATCCGGTATTTCCTTTTTACTTTTTTCATTTCTCTATTTTACGGTTTTTTACTTGAGGTTTTACAGAATCTTTTGTTTATAATGCGCAGTGCAGATTTTATGGATGTTATTGCTAATTCTTCAGGATCTTTTATTGGTTTATTAACCTTTTACTACTTTATTCTAAAAAAATGAATGGAATGTTGGAATAATACCTGCATGAACTACCAAAGGCAGTCACGGACAGGCAGGGAATATAAGAATGCTTTTTCTTACCATTATTCCAAAATAACTACGTATTATCCTGAAAAACCTTAATTATGGTAATATGGGTATTTTTTTTATCCTTCTTTCGTGTCTTCCTCCGTTAAACTGAGTATTCAGAAATACTTTAATTATGGCAATTGCTTGTGCCTGATTAATAAATCTTCCAGGAAGAGCGCAAATATTTGCATTATTGTGTGATCTTGCCAATTCCGCTATTTCAATATTCCAGCACAGAGCTGATCTTATTCCCGGATATTTATTAGCAACCATATTTATTCCGTTTCCACTACCACAAACAGTTATTCCATAATCATATTCTTTATTTTCTACAGATCTTACCATAGGATGACCATAATCAGGATAATCTACGCTTTCTTCCGAATCAGTTCCATAATCTCTTATTTTATATCCCCCTTTTATTAAGTATTCAATCAGTATTTCTTTTATATAAAATCCTGCGTGATCGCAAGAAATAGCAATATTCGGTTTTTTCATTTTAAATAATTATTGATTATTAGTAATTGTATTCTTTGTATTTATTAGCTTTTAGAATTAATGTTTCATATTTTGGTGACAATTTATGTATACCTTTAAAGCATTATAAGTATACGGATTTTGCTATCCTCAAGTTAGCGTAGAAGCAATCTTTCATGACTTTTCGTAAAGCTTATAACAGTACTTTTATTTCACATTAAGTACTGATTAATTACGATTATTAATATCCTGTTTATTATTTGTTGAATAGATAAATAAAGACTTATTAAATATTTAAAAATATTTTTGTTTTATCGTTTGATAATAAAAAAAATGTTTTATCAAAAAATAGTTATTTACTAAATAATGCCATGAAATGAACAAAATTTTTCAAATTTTTAGTAAATATTTTTAAAGTTATAACTTATTTTTTCATTTAAACAGTTGTTAATTTTTATGATAATACATTGAATCACAACCTGTTTTTTTTGTAATATTGTTTAAATTTTGTTCCTAACTTTTTAAAAACAAAATATACAACAATTATGCATATTATTTTCTAACACAATTAACAATATATTATTAATAACATAAATAATAATAAATATATAATATAATTATGATTGTTAATAAATACAATATAAAAGAAAAAGGATTTGTTGATATAAAAATAGATAATACATTGAATATAAATGATGAAATTGATAAATTAAGAAAAAGTAAAAATGCTATTATACTGGCTCATTTTTATCAAAATAGTGAAATACAAGATATTGCAGATTTTGTAGGAGATAGTCTTGGTTTATCACAACAGGCGACAAAAACAAATTGTGATATAATTGTTTTTGCAGGTGTTCATTTTATGGCTGAAACTACAAAAATATTGTCACCAGAGAAAAAAATATTATTACCTGATTTAAATGCTGGTTGTTCATTAGCAGAATCTTGTCCGGTGAATGAATTTGCTGAGTTTTTAAAAAAATTTCCTGATCACACTGTTATATCATATGTTAATACAACTACAGAAATAAAGGCTTTAACAGATATTACATGTACTTCATCAAATGTTTTGCAAATAATAGAATCATTACCATCCGATGAAAAAATATTATTTGCACCAGATAAAAATCTTGGTAATTATATAAAAAGTAAAACAGGGAGAGAAATGGTTATTTGGGATGGAGCCTGTCATGTACATGAACAATTTTCATTAGAAGAAATACTTAAAATAAAAGAGGAACACGCACAAGCAAAGATAATTGCACATCCTGAATGTGAAAAACAGGTGTTACTGGTAGCTGATTACATAGGATCAACATCATCTTTATTAAAATATACAATTGAAGATAATTCAAAAGAATATATTGTTGCAACAGAACCGGGAATTATTCATCAAATGAAAAAGAATAATCCTGAAAAGATATTTCTAATTGCTCCGCCAAAAGATTCAACCTGTGGATGTAACGATTGTAATTTTATGAAACTCATAACAATAGAGAAGATTTATAATACTCTTAAATATGAAATGCCTGAAATAAAAATTGAAGAGAAATTAAGAAAGAAAGCTGAAAGAAGTATTATAAAAATGTTAAAAATAAGTGAAAAATTGGGATTATAACGGATTTTATTAAGATCAGAAAAAATGAGAAAATATATAGTCTCTTTTATATTATTTATTTTTCTGATAACAGGACATTTATCTTTAAAAGGACAGGAAAACAGATTAAATCAAAATGGATTTAACAGGTTTTTTTATCCAAATGGTCAGGTATCAAGTGAAGGAAATATGGTAGATGGAAAACCGGATGGATACTGGCGAACGTATTATGTTTCCGGAGTATTAAAATCAGAAGGTAATAGAAAAAATAATTTATTAGATAGTGTATGGGTATTTTATAGCCTGTCTGCAGATACTCTTAAAAAGATAAACTATCTATATGGGAAGAAAAACGGGTTTTATTATACATATAACTATAAAAATATTAATAAACCCGATGGTTATATATATTCTAAGGAATTGTTTGTAAATGATAAAAAAGAAGGGAAAGCATATTATTACTATGATAATAATAAAGTGAAAATGGAGTTAAATTATTTAAACGGAAAAAAGAACGGAAGAGCATTTGAATATAATAGAGAGGATATAATAATTACAATATTTGAATATAATAAAGACAGGCTTATTAATAGGGAGCGGATAAACAGAATAGATGAAAAAGGAGATAAACAAGGTATTTGGAAAGAATTTTATGAGGATGGTAAAGTAAACATTGAGAAAGGTTACAAGAATAATAAACTGGAAGGATACTATAAAAAATATGACAGAAAAGGAAGCCTGATACTTACTTTACGTTACAAAAAGGGTGTAATTGTTGAAGATAATGCTGTTGATGATCAGGAAGAGATTGAAATAAGAAAAGAATATGATAATGATGGGAATCTTAAGTTTAGCGGACCATACAAAAGAAATACCCCAATTGGCATTCACAGGGAGTATTCAAAGGATGGAGAGGTTATTAATTCAAAAATATATGATAATAACGGTAACATAGTTTCAGTTGGAATTGTTAATGAAAAAGGAGAAAAACAAGGGAAATGGAAAAATTATTATACAAAAGACAAATTGCTTTCAGAAGGACAATACGCGGATAATGAAAAAACCGGAACATGGAAATACTGTTTCAAAAATGGAAGAATTGAGCAAACGGGGAAATACAGAAACGGAAAACCTAATGAAATATGGAAGTGGTATTATAATAGCGGAAAATTAATAAAAGAAGAAGAATATTTTAATGGTAAAAGAGATGGTGTTTATACTGAATATTCTGAAAATGGAGATATTATTTCTGAAGGTCATTTTCTTGATGGTGAAATGGATGGATCCTGGAGAACAAAAATTGGTGATCACAGTGAAGTGGGCAAGTATATCGTGGGATTAAAAAACGATATCTGGAAACATTTTTATGAAGATGGATCGCTGAAATACAAAGGAAAATTTATAAATGGCAACCCTGACGGAAAACACCAGATCTTCTGGCAAAACGGAAATACGAAAGAGGAAAGATATTATGATAACGGGCGTAGAGAAAAAACGTGGAAAAAATATAATGAAGATGGAAATCTTATAATAACAATAACATACAAAGATGATAAGGAATACAGAGTAAATGGTGTGAAACTTGACCTACCCGAAAGCGATGTAAAACTAATAAAATAAAATAAATCCCGGATGGATGAAAAAATAAATATTAGAAAAGAAAAACTTTCGCAGGGAGAAAAAGAATATGAACAAAAACTTCGCCCCATGGAATTTAGAGATTTCAAGGGGCAGAATAAGATAATTGACAATCTTAAAGTATTTGTAGAAGCTACCAGGCAAAGATCAGAAGCACTGGATCATGTTTTGTTGCACGGTCCGCCAGGACTTGGTAAAACAACTCTTGCATACATAATTTCAAACGAGATGGATGTAAATATGAAAATCACTTCAGGTCCGGTTCTTGATAAACCCGGTGATCTTGCGGGTTTACTTACCAATCTTGAAAAATCAGATGTACTTTTTATTGATGAAATACATCGTTTAAGTCCTGTTGTGGAAGAATATCTGTATTCTGCAATGGAAGATTACTTTATTGATATAATGATAGATAAAGGCCCGGGAGCCAGATCAGTTCAATTAGAACTTAATCCATTTACCCTAATAGGTGCCACAACAAGATCAGGATTACTTACAAGTCCGTTAAGATCAAGATTTGGAATTAGCTTTCACCTGGAATATTATGATAAAAATGTTCTGACAACAATTGTAAAAAGATCAGCAGGAATACTTAAAATAAATATTTGTGATGATGCTGCTGTAGAAATTGCTTCAAGAAGCAGGGGGACTCCCAGAATAGCAAATATCCTGCTTAGAAGAGTAAGAGATTTTGCACAGGTAAAGGGAAGTGGTGAGATAGATCTGGAAATTTCTAAATATTCTCTTAAAGCACTGAATATTGATAGGCATGGGCTGGATGAGATGGATAATAAAATCTTATTTACCATTATTGAAAAATTTGAAGGTGGTCCTGTAGGAATATCTACTATTGCAACAGCTGTTGGTGAGGATGGAGGGACCATTGAAGAGGTATATGAACCATTCTTAATAAAAGAAGGATATATTAAAAGAACACAAAGAGGACGTGAGGTAACAGAGAAGGCCTATCTGCATATTGGTAAAAAAAATACCGGAAGAACAGGATTGTTATTCAGATGATGTTGTTTTGACTGGCAAAATTGTATATATTTGAGGCATTAGATGTTATAATGATCATATTGTATTGATTATTAAAGCCATAGAACAAAAAAACAATAAATTAAAAAAAATCAGATGAAAGAGTATTTTAAACGTTCTGGTCTTATTTTTATTATTGCAGGGGTAGTTACACTTGCAATATCCGAATTTGGAAAGGTTGAAAGTAATAAAATGTTAATTATCAGTGGAGGACTAATAGTATTTGGTTTAATTGTGTATGTAATTTTAAATAACATACTTGATTAACCGGAGGTAAAAGAGTAAAAGAAATAGACAACTAATAAAGGGCAAAACAAAATTTATGTTTAACTAAAACAGGTTAACGATTCTTGTAAGTTCCTGTTCCTCAAGAATTTTAATTTGCCTGCCGTTTAATTCAATTAACGAATCGGTTTTAAATTCAGACAATAATCTGATAACAGATTCTGTAGCTGTTCCTACAATATTGGCAAGCTCTTCACGGGTAAGGTAGATTTTCAAAACACCATCGTCATTAACACCAAATTCATTTTTAAGATGGATAAGAATTTCGGCAAGTCGTGCCCTGACGGTTTTTTGTGCAATATCAGTGATATAAGAGTTTGCTTCGCCCAGTTCAAGGCATATTAGTTTAATCAATTCTAACGAAAAATCACCATTATTTTTTATAAGGGAAACCAGGGTCTCGCCAGAGATAAAACAGAATACTGCATCTTCAATTACCTTTGCCGAAGTACATGCAACCTCGTTGCTTAATACTGAACGATAAGCAATTATTTCACCCTTTTTAGCAAAACGGATAATTTGTCCCTTACCATCTATACCTGTTTTGTAAATTTTAATAATACCTTTATTAATACAATAAAAACCGTTAATACGGTCTCCCTCATTATATATTATTTTTCCTCTTTTGTAAGAAAAACATTCTTTTTCATAATTAACCCGGTCAAGTTCTTCCTTTTTCAGATGTTTAAATACAGAATGATACAACAAAATACAATTATTACAATCGGGTATATATGAACTATTATTCATTTATAGATAGTTAGGATAATTACAAAGATGGAAATAAATATGAAATAATTTATCACTAAAATATTAATTTTGTCGATATATAATAATAATAAAAATCTAATCAATGAAAGCGACTGTAAATGTATCACTTAAGGAAAAAATGATTTTTGAAGTTGAAGTAAACGGGCATAAAATTATTATAGATGCAGACGAGAAGGCTGGAGGCGGGAATAAAGGACCCAGGCCAAAACCATTAATGCTTGCTGCCCTTGGCGGATGTACCGCCATGGATGTAGTATCTATTTTAAGAAAAATGAGAATTAATTTTGAAGCAGTTAATGTAAAAGTTGATGGTGAATTGACTGAGGTACATCCCAAACATTTCTATAAAATGCATATAACATACGAATTTACAGGGAAGGCCCTGCCTTTGGAAAAGCTGGAAAAAGCCGTAAATCTTTCACAAGACAGGTATTGTGGAGTAAGTTATAGCTATGCGAAAGCAATGGAAGTGACACATGAAATAAAAATAATAGTGCCTAAAGTGTCTAAAGTTTAAAGTGACTAAAATTCTAAATTAATAGTAAATAATAAGCTGGCAGTCCACAATCGGCAATCTGAAAACAACACTCTTCTTATTTCCTCATCACCTCATTAACCTTTTGTTCTTCTTCCTCATTACTTCTTCTCTAATCTCTCTCCTCTTCTTCTCTTCCCAACTTTGGTTCACTTTTAACTTTTTATACTGAGCATAGTCGAAGCATAGTTCACTTTAAGTACTTTCTATATAGAGGATTGAAACTGACTTAGAAAACGAACATCATTTTCAAAGTATAAACGAAGATCGTTTACTTTATACTTAAGCTGGGCAATTCTTTCAACACCCATACCAAAAGCAAAACCGGTATATTTATTGTTGTCTATGTTGCAATTTTCTAAAACATTAGGGTCAACCATTCCACAACCCAGAATTTCAACCCAACCGGTATGTTTACAGACAGCACAGCCTTTGCCGCCACATATTAAGCATGAAACATCCATTTCTGCAGAGGGTTCCGTAAAGGGGAAGTAAGACGGTCTTAAACGGATTTTAATATTTTGACCGAACATTTCCTTTGCGAAATATATTAATGTCTGTTTAAGATCAGCAAAAGAGACATTGGTGTCAATATATAAGCCCTCAACCTGGTGAAAAATACAATGTGCCCTTGCACTTATTGCTTCATTGCGAAAAACCCTGCCCGGAGAAATAGTCCTGAGTGGCGGTTTTGAATTTTCCATATCCCTGACCTGAACAGATGAGGTGTGAGTTCGAAGTAATATATCAAAATTATTGCTGTTTTCAGATTCTTCCTTTTCTATAAAAAAAGTATCCTGCATATCGCGGGCCGGATGTTCGGGAGGGAAATTTAATTTTGAAAAAACATGGTTGTCATCTTCAATTTCAGGACCTTCCGAAATTATAAAACCAATACGTGTAAAAATATCTATTATATTATTTCTTACAATAGATATGGGATGACGGGAACCAACAGAAAATGAATCTCCGGGAAGAGTTAAATCGATATTTGATACGGAATAAGATTTTTCTTCAAGAATAGTTTTTAAGCAAGTGAACTTTTCAATAGTTAAATTTTTAAGATCATTTATAAGTTTTCCATATTGACGTTTTTGATCGGGAGAAACAGACGCAAAATCAGAAAAGAGAAGAGAAATAAAACCTTTCTTCCCGAGAAACCGAACCCTGAAATTTTCAAGATCATTAATATTATCAGTAGTAAAACTATCAACCTCTGATTTTATTTTTTTTATTTTTTCCAGCATGATTTATGGATATAAATAGAAAAAGTGTTAAAGAAAGCTAAAACCAGGAACGAAACAACTTCATCTTATTAATAAAAACATCTGTCAAAGGCTTGTCGCTGTCAGAAGTTTTTACACCGGCAATTTTGTCAATAATTTCAATACCCTCCACAACCTCACCGAAAACAGTATAAGAATCATCAAGATGTGGTGTTCCGCCAAGAGATTTATAAACATCCCTTTGTTCGGGAGGGATAGAGAAAACCGGTAAATTTTTAATATCTTTTTGAAGACGAAGGGTCGCCGCCTGTTGAATTTTAGCGTAATCAATTGCCTCCTCGTTAGCAAAAGCCTTTTCTTTTTCTTCATTGATATATTTAAAGAATAAAGTTTGTTTATTTTGATCGTTAATGCGCTTCTCAATTTGATCAAGCTCAACACCAGTAAAAATTTTGCCTTGAACTATATAAAATTGTGAACCGGAAGATCTTTTCTCGGGATTAATATTATCGCCTTCACGGGCTGCAGCAATAACACCTTTTTTATGAAATAATGAAGGATTAAATTCAGCAGGAATAGTATATCCGGGACCATGATTATTCTTTTCTTCCGGGGTAGAATTAATCCTGGTAGCAGGATTGCCTGCCTGTATCATGAAATCGTTAATAACTCTGTGGAACAATTGTCCGTTATAATAACCTTCTTTAACTAGCTTTATAAAATTATCACGGTGTAAAGGAGTTTCATTATAAAGCTTAACCCTGATAGTGCCCAGGGTTGTTTCAATAATAATAATTTTTTCTTTTGATTCGTTAAGAGAAAAAGAACAGGAAGTGGCGAAAAAGAAAAGAGTAGAAAATATTAAAAAACCTAATATAAATCTTTTCATTATTTTTAAAGTTTCTATTAACAGTGTAAAATTAGGATATATTAGAACATAGTTTCACAAATTGATTAAAAAAATCTTAATTTTCAGGTTTCATAAAGAATCAATCGGCAGTCAACAGTCCACAGTCGGCAAAAAAATATAAAACAATCAAACAATTATAACATACGATCACTTAATTATATGATTCAAATTACTAAAAAGTATAAATAAACCAGTCTTGAGATTAACGACTGCCGATCCCGAAAATTAGCAAATATACGATTTACGTAAATTTTCGAGGATCCTCGGGAAAATATGAAATCGAAGATTTCTGTTTTTTCGGGATTGAAGATTGCCGACTTAAAAATGCAAAGTATAATGAAATAAGCCATTTTCAAATAATAAATATTGAAATAAAATTAATTATTAAGTT
>JAUVHQ010000051.1 GCA_030593185.1 Bacteroidota bacterium | reverse complement strand
ATTTAACCGCTACGCGGTATATTCTGATAACTACCTCCGTATATTTATAATGAATCGTTAGGAACGAAATATTAGTTAGTTTAGTTAAAGATATACAAATTAGAACAGAGCCTATTAATCACGTAATTAATAACGTTATTAATAACGTTATTTAGGCATTGACCAACCAGTAACCACAGTGAAATATGCTCCTTCCCTGGTGAAATATTTTCGTGCCTCAAATTTCACAGGGCAGGCGTCGCATTTCACGTGGCAAGCCAAAAACTTTTTTCCCTATTTTGCCCATTCAGGCATATGCTGGGGGTCAATATCCAATAAACCTCCAAGCAGCATTATCCCGGCAGTAAGCACAATAATACCAAGGATATTTATTATAAATCCAACTTTGACCATATCAGGAATTCTTATTCTATTTGTACCGAAAATTATTGCATTTGGAGGAGTAGCTATAGGCATCATAAATGCAAAAGAACTGGCCATTGCAGCAGGCACCATTAGAAGCAGCGGGTTTCTGCCAATAGCTGTTCCAAGTGCAGCCATAACAGGTTGAATCATTTCTGACACACCTGTATTGGAAGTTAGTTCAGTAAGAAATGTTAATAAGGTACAAATTGAACCAATAACTACAATAGGAGAGAGCGAACCGGCTCCCTGAAGTTGTTGTCCGATCCAACTTGATAAACCTGAGCTCATAAAACCACCGGCAAGAGCAAAACCACCTCCAAAAAGCAGGATGATTCCCCATGGAAGTTTCTTTGTTGTTTCCCAATCCATGATTCTGGGGGCTCTTTTTCCGGGGAGAATATAAAGCAGACCTGCCAGAATTATTGCTACTACACCATCAGTAATATATTCCGGATTAGGAAATAGCCCTGACCAGCCATAGATTGTAAAGCTTCCAATTACTATATCTGCCCTTGTTAACCATGCTAAAGCAAGCAAAATAAAAATCGACAGAACCGATTTTTCCTCCCAGGATATTTTATCAAGCGATTTATACTGATTGCGAAAAATATCGCGTGAAATAGTAAATCCTGATTTACAAAACATGGCTGACAACAACAGCCATACCAGAAACAGAAAGAAAATACTGATTGGAAGGGCAAAGAAAAACCAGTTAACAAATGAAATTTCAGGAGCATCTGGAAATGATATGGAAAATATCCTGGTAAAAACAAGATTTGGGGGTGTTCCTATCAGGGTAGCTATACCACCAATACTTGCACTATATGCAATACTTAAAAGAAGACCAATTGAATATTTTCTTACTTTTTTCTTTCCAATATTATTTTCAAGGTTGATAATCACAGAAAGTGCAATAGGTACTATCATCATTGCAGTGGCGGTATTTGATACCCACATGGATAAGAACCATGTTGTGATCATGAATCCCAAAAGTATTTTTCGAGGTTTTGTACCAAATAACATCAGCGTAATTAAAGCAATACGGAGATGTAAATTCCATTTCTCCATAGCCAGGGCAACCATAAAACCTCCTATAAAAAGAAAGATCACATGGTTGAAATATAGCGCTGAAACATCCATTCCACTCATTATACCAAAAAGAGGAAACATGGCAACAGGTAAAAGTGCTGTTATCGCCAGGGGTATTGCCTCAGTGATCCACCAGATAGCCATTAGAAGTGCTACTGCAGCTGTATAGCCAACTTGAGGATTCTGTGGATCAGGAACAAACAGAAAAATGATAAGTAAAGAACTTATGGGGCCGATAAAAAGCCCTATCCTCTTGATCCGGTACTGTCCGTTTTGCATAATTTTGAAACGTTTCTATTTTTTTCGGGTTTCAACATTATTCCTGGTGATTTCTTCCTGTTTTGGAGGTGGCATTATAGTCATGATCATTTCACCAGTTTGTCTTAAAACATTACTACAGAGTCCTTTCGTGTAATTTGTAAGGAATTCCCTGGAATCTTTAATGTCTTTTTCCAGAAGCTTCAATGCCCTGTCTTCTACTGAAGGTTGAAGAGTGAAATTTATTTTTTCAAACTTTTTCCACCGGGGAAGAACTATATTGATACGTTCATTGTATTTTCCAATAATAAGATCAGAAAGTCCCCTGAAAACCGAGAATGCAGTTCTTTTATCTTCAGGTATTCCGGAGTAGGCAAGAGGGATACTTTTAATTCCAAAGTAAAATGGCACGTATGGAGAGGAAAATGGACGACTTAAGCCAATCCATATTATTGCACCTATATCTGCATTCATCTTACCACGTAATTGAATTACATCAGAGTGGACACATTTTGATGATGCGATCATTCTCTCTCCGGGACTTTTTCCTGTTTCAGGATAACCGTCAAATTCAGTCCCCTGGTAATGATCTCTCAAAATTGAAAAAAGTTTTTCAATATTAATTTTTTCATCAGGTTTTATGAACATCGGAAAATCCCTGCCTTCCGGATCGGGGTTAAGGGATGGACTAAGGATTGAAATTCCACGCCATTCCCGGCGACTGTTATAATAAGGATTTTGTGAAGAATAAACCATGCCCCCAAATGTCTTCCTGAAATTGAATGATCCCATACCGGGGTCCCATAATCCCTTCTTTTTGCAGAAATCCAGCAATGCGGGAGAAGTGATAATATTAGCAGTATCATCGATTTTAATATTTCCGATCCTGTAGCCGTTTGCCTGTACCCAGTAACAACTGTCAGGCACGCGGATAGCTGCCCATGTACTTCCGCCGCCTGTTTCCAGGTACCATATTTCATTGGGATCGGCAATACTAACACCGGATGGATAAGCAACACCGTATTTATTGTATAAATCTCCTATCAATTCAACACATTGACGTGCTGTTTTTGTCTGTTGAAGGGCTATATATCTAACACCTCCCGGTAGCCCTTTCATTATCATCGGATCAGCTATTCTGGCTTTCAGATTTCTGTCACTTATCAATGATACACCACCACCAATGGCGACCTGGTGCTCATTTACTGCTACTGCATCACCTTCTATATAGCCCCTCCTGGTACGTAATACCATCCATTCGTATGTAATAGGTGCGCTTTGGATGGTAAGCCCGTTTGAAAATCGTATACTGTCATTGGGAAGATGTTTCTTTCGGGGATTTTTTTCACAAAATGATATTTCAGTTCCTGTAAGGTCATTATTATGTGCAATCAGAACAGAGCCATCTGTTGTGGCATCTTTCCCAACCATAATCATATAACATTCACTTACAAGGTTACTGTTTTCCGAAACCTGCGAAAAAACATTAAGTATTCCGGTAAAAAGAAAAAACTGTGCAAAAATATATGTGGAAATTCTGTGATTATTGATCATTAAGTTTCCCGGGTTTTATTATCACTTACTTCAATTTTGAGTTTTGTCGTAACCAATAAAGCATCAAGTAATTGAATTAATCTACTGATAGTAAGATTTCTGTCTCCCTGTTCCAGTTTAGATATCTCCGATTTTCTTACACCAATCAGTTTACCAAGTTGTTCCTGGGTTAGTTTTTTATGTTTTCGCAGGGTTTTTAATAGTTCTCCCATAGATTTTTTATCCAGATCTGACTCAAAAATATCAATTTCCAGAGATTTACCATACCCTGAAAATTCCTGGTTGACTTGTTTATAATGCTTAATTCTTTTTGTTTTTTTCCTCATCATCGACAGTGATCTAATCTGTAATAGGAAAATGAATTTATGATGTTTAATTATTTGTTTTCTTCCTCAATTTTTCCACACTCACGCACATTTTTTCCGGTACGTTCCTGTAAATCATCTCCAAGGTCTGCTCTGGCTTTTTCAGCCAGGGCTTCCAGTTCCTTTACAACATCAGGATATAATTCTTTAACGTTGTATTCTTCACCCGGATCACGCCGGAGGTTATACAGGGAAAATTCAGCTGTATCGTGTGCATAAGGTCCCGGCCATCCGTCATTACCGGGAAGCACTCCTTCATACGATCTTGTGGGATGAGGAAATACAAGTTTCCAATTATCTTTTCTAACTGCTTCAAGACTGTTTTTTCTGTAATAAAAATATAAATGGTCACGTGGGTTTGCATTTTTATTTCCTCTAAGGAGAGGAAGGATGCTAATTCCGTCGATTTTATGTTCAGGAAGGTATGCTCCTGTTATTTCTGCAATAGTTGGAAAAATATCGAGAGTAGCAGAAAGCTTATTATTGATTTTTCCTTCAGGAATAACTACAGGCCAACGCATAATGCATGGAACACGCTGACCGCCTTCAAAGCTTGTGCCCTTTCCTTCACGCAATCCTCCGGTTGTTCCTGCATGGTTACCAAAGTTTAGCCATGGTCCGTTATCACAGGTAAAAATGACAAGGGTATTTTCTTCCAAACCGTTTTCTTTGAGTGCTTTCATTACCTGTCCTACAGACCAGTCAATTTCCATCATAACATCGCCATACATTCCCTGTTCACTTTTGCCTGCGAATTTATCACTTACTCCAAGCGGTACATGAGGCATTGAATGAGCAAGGTAAAGGAAAAATGGTTTGTCTTTTTTCCGGTTGATAAAATCAACAGCATGTTCAGTATAAAGTGTTGTAAGTTTATCCTGGTCATCAAGGGTTAGTATCTCTTCAGCTTTTACATTGCCCTCGATAAGGGGAAGTTTTGGATACCTTGCTTTCCATGGTTTCGAAGAGCTATCGGTAACCGCTGTGCCATCAAAATCAACCGGCCACATATCATTGGAATAGGGAATACCAACATATTCATCAAATCCATGTTGAAGTGGAAGGAATTTTTCATGATGTCCCAGGTGCCATTTTCCGTATATTGCTGTTGCATAACCTTTTTCTTTTAGTAATTCAGCAATAGTTACCTCTTGTTCATTAATACCATTTTTTGACCATGGCATAAGAGCTCCGTGTATTCCTATACGGTTTGGATAACAACCTGTCATCAAAGCTGCTCTGGAAGCACTGCAGACAGCCTGTGCCGAGTAAAAATGAGTAAAACGCATCCCCTCCGTAGCAAGTTGGTCGAGATGAGGAGTGGTAAATCCGGTTGCACCGTAAACACCAACATCACCATATCCCTGATCATCTGTAAATATTAAGACAATGTTTGGAAGTTTCTCTTTTTGATCCCGGGAACATCCGGAATTCACCATACATATACCAATAAAAATTGCCAGAATAATACCAGACAAATAAACAGTTTTTTTAAATTTCATATTACGTTTCTTTCTAAAGTTAGCAAGTTACTTGTTTACAAGCATACATGAAACATGGTAAATATTTCCATCTACATGGGCAGGTTTAAGGCACATTATCTCAGCAATTAACGGATATATATCGATGTTATTAAATGTTGGTTGAAGATAACCGGTTTTAAATGCCGGGCCAACTGCATAAAAAATGGCATGCATATCCTTGTTACTGTTATCATATCCATGAGCACCACCTCTGAATTTTTGCGGATTTGAATCAATGGTCACACTCCAACTACTGTCAGCAACAACCACAAAATCCCCTGTTCTGCTGTTTGTGCCATAGTGAAGTCTTTCAGGTAACTGTCCGTGTTTCCAGGAACTTATGTGATCAATATTTTCAAGTTTATTCCCTATTTCTTCATTATATCCGGTAGAAGCACTAAGACAATAAACGGGGTTGTTACCATTAATACGACTGATATGATCGGGATTAATATGGTCGGCGAGCCGAACAACTCTGTCAGGTGAAATTTGTCCCATTCCATGATCTGAAGTAACAATGAAATTAACATTCCTGCCTATCTCCAGTCTGTTCAGTTTAAATATGAAATCGCCTACAAGACTATCAAGATATGAAATTAATGGTATAAGATCAGGGTTGTCAGGACCTAATCGATGTCCCTGGCTGTCAGGTTCATCTATATACCATGTGATGAAATGAGGACGCTTTTCCTCCGGGAGTTTAAGCCAGGCGATTATTGAGTCAATTCGCTGTGTAAAAGGAAATTCGTGTTCATAACTTTTCCAGTAAGTAGGTTGAACTCCTTTAACCGGAGCTTCTGAACCTACCCAGAAATAGGATGCTGTGATCACTCCTTGATTCTCAGCAGTAACCCAGATTGGTTCACCACCGTAGAAATCTCCGTTTTCGATCGATTCCCTGTTCCCGGGGGAATACGATGCATCCATAGCAGAATCGCAGAAATTATTAAGTACGATACCATGATTATCAGGATATAAACCGGTGGCAATGGAATAATGATTTGGAAAAGTTTTAGTGGGGAAACATGGACGCAGAGACTCTGCTCTGACACCAATTTCAGCTATCCTGTCAAGATTTGGAGTATTTGCTTTTTGTGGATAATCCCAGCGAAATCCATCTAACGATAACATAACTACATAAGGTTTGTCGTTAATATCATGGCTGGAGTACCGGTTATGCCGGCAACTTATAATAAAAACAGAAAGAATAACAGAAACCAGGAGAGGGAAAAACTTAAGTTTGAGTTTCATAGTATGAATTGATTTTAATTGGAAATTGGGAAGACATAAAACATTTACAGTAATAGTAACCCAAATTTCAAATTTCAAATATTTATTCAATTTCTGTATCCCGGTGGGCATTCACAAACAAAATATTACCCACTTTATCATATCCCATAAACAGCTCCTTTTTATCATGTTTCAGTTGTTCACCGCGAAAACCTATAACGGTGAGGCCTGCATCTTCTGAATATTTGTTGATCATCTCTTTATTACTGATTCCCTCTTCCCTTTTAAGGATTTTGATGTTTTTAGTTGAAATAGGCAACCGTCCTTTGTTAATTAACTCAACCAGTTCATGGCGGTTTTTTTCCAATTCATTTCCATCGCATATTTCAAATATTTTTATAGCGCTTTTTTTCCAGTCGGGATGGCTCAGGATTACGTAGCTAAACAAGATCATCAGGTTTGCATTTTCATAATCAGACCTTTTGATCCAGATATGGATCCCTTCAGAGAAATTAATGGATTTAAGTTCACTTCCAAGTATACATATATCATAATTTCCGGAGCGGCACAAAGAATAATTATCAATGATCTGATCAAGATTCCCAGGGTTATTCTTATCAAATTCAAATAGTATTGTATTATTATCCATACCTGATATGCCCGGAAGCTGTATTATTTGAGCAATGGCTGAAGTAAAGGAGGGTGAAATAATTGTATCGATATAAAACTTATTGTTCCTGATATCTGCTTTCTTTACTAATTTTTCCAGTGTCTCTTTTGCATTTTGTTGCGATGTACGGGAATAATAGTCCTCGATCAGATGTATGTAAGTTCCAAAACCATGCTTGTAAGATACCCAGTTTAACAGGCTGAAAGCAGTTTCTCTTTCAAATGAGTCGTGAGAAACACATACAACTGAAGGCCTCCATTTATGTGAACTTTCCAGTTTTCGCGATTTTTGCAGATAAACATGAAGACTTTGGCTAATCTGGAAGAATGCGCTTAGAAAGATAGATTCCAGACCTTCACGGTCTTTGTGAAAGTTCCTGATATACAAATAAACAATGATTATCATTCCAATAGCCAATAGAGTATATAAAGCACTTATCATGAACATCATAAGAAGACTCATAATAAAACCGATAAGTGAAATATACCATCTTGAACGAAATACCGGACGGTATGATGGATCAGCTCCGAAATGATATAGAAAAGAAATAAGACATAGTGACCCGTAAGTAACCATGAAAAACATGGTAATGATCTTTGCAACACTGTTCACATCACCAAGGGCGACAAATACAAATGCCAAAACGCAGGTAATCAGGGTTCCGTTAAAGGGTTCATTTGTTTCTCCCTTTCCTTTGGCAACAAAACTATTGAACTTGTCTGACGGGAAAGACTTATCCGCTCCAAGGGCCTGTATCTTACGAGGTGCAGCCAAAATGGCTCCCAGAGCTGATGAGAAAGTCGATGCTGCCAGTCCCAGAGGGATAAATATTCTTCCTGCAACTGCAATCTTACTCATAACCAACTGGTCATTTGCCAAATCTTCAGGACTTGCAGAAATACTCAGCTTCCAGGTAATAAAAAGATATATGACCATCCCTAAAACGGTGGCGGTGATAGTTCCGAGAGGTATTGATTTTCCGGGGTTCTTCAGGTCTCCTGATAGTCCGACACCGGCAGATAAACCTGTGAAGGCAGGGAAGAGTATAGCAAATACAATAAAGAACTGATCCATGTTCTTAAACGCACCGAAAGGAAAGCCGCGAGAGGCCGATTCACTGAATTCGGTTGAACCAAGGAAAAACAAGGCAATTGAAAGAAATAATACTCCTACAACAACATAGAGTACTTTCATGCCCACTTTAGCACCACGTTTAAGGATAACCGCAGAAAGCAAAGCCATAGCAGGCAGACTGATCGCCTGCCTGGGCAGATCAAAATTGTAAGTTTCCTTTACCCAGGCGAACAAGGGTGTGAATGCTTCAGTGAAGGCGATAACATAAAATGCAACACTTATAGCTTGCGAAAGGTATAGTGAAAAACCTATGGTAGCACCAATATTCAGCCCGAATGAACGACTAATGATGAAATATTCACCACCCCCTTCAACCCGCCGGTTTGTAGCTATTTCTGAAATGGCCATAGCCGTGGGGATAGTTACCAAATGTGCAAGAATAATGATCAGGATAGTCCCGTATGGTCCTATTGTTCCAACAGAAAATCCAAACCGCAGGAAAAGTATGGCGCCCAGAATTGTAGCTATGCTTGTAAAAAATACCGGAGCGGTTCCGAATGACTTTTTGTTCTGTTGCATCAAAATTAACAAGTAAACAGTTAAATCCGGGTTTAAAGGTAGTATTTTTAATTAATGAAAATATTTTGTTAATGTTTTTTTGAATGTAATATGTAACCTGTACCTTGCACCCTGAAATACTTGAACCCGTAACCTGAAATGAATCTTTTCTCCCCTCATAAAATACTAGTTGATAAGCAGATCATTCTTAAAATACTGGAGTGTAAACACGGGAGTCATGCTTTTAAAATAGTCGATTCAGTTTATGAAACAATTCTTGATAAAGCATATTCATTAATACAACCAAAAGGAATAATTATTACCGGAGAAATTCCTGTTTTTTTTTATCTGCGGGAAAAGGAAAATTTCAGGAGTGGAGTATTTTGCATTGCAACTTTGGGTAAAGATATATCTGAGGAATCTTCGTCTTTATTTTCTACCGGTGAGTATCTTGAAGGATTACTGCTTAATACTATTGCAGACCAGATGCTGATTAATCTTACGACTGCTATGTATCAGGAAAAGATTATACCATTTGTGAGGAAAAAAGAAGATGGTATTAGTTATCGCTATATTCCGGGTTGTCAAAATGTTCCGATAGAATATCAAAAACATATCCTTGACCTGGTTGGATCGGAAGCTAAAAATGAAATATCCATTACCGAAGGAATGATGCTTGTACCTGTTAAGTCAACGACATATTTTTATGTAACAGATAAGTCTTTACCCATACGCTTAAATGACCTGGACTGCAGAAAATGTGATATGAAAGATTGTAAGTACAGGACTATTTTATATGTTGGAATTACAGTTATTGCTGGTGGTAAAAAAACAAGAACCACTCTTCTGAAAGAGATGACCTTATTGGAAGGGTTACGTGAACAGGGATGGGGAGTTGAAACACACTGTAATGGAGCAGGATATTGTGGAAAATGTAAAGTTTTGCTGTCCGGCAAGGTGCCTGAACCAGGATCAATTGAAAAAGAGTTGATTTCACAAAAAGAATTACAAAAAGGAATAAGACTGGCATGCAGGATAAAATCATTAGACGGAATGGTGGTTCATTTGCCGGAAAAAACTAAAACAGGTTATCAGATTGAACAAGGATTTAGGTACCGGAAAGATAAATGGGAAACAGATTCGATAGCGAAATCTAAATCTACTGTGAATATAAAAAAGAATGGAGAAAATATTTCCTATGGGTTTGCTGTTGATATCGGAACTACAACTGTGGTTATGGCACTTGTTGATCTGGTAACAGGAAAAACAGTTGGACTATCTTCATTCCTTAACCCTCAAAGAGAGTTTGGTGATGATATTATAACCCGGATCCAATTTGCTTCAGCCAAAGATAAGGTCATTCTTACCAGATTAATTCGGGAATCACTAATCAGAGCTGTTACAGGACTTGTTAAGAAAAACGATATTAGTGTTGGACAGATAAGGGAATTTACCATGGCAGGGAATACTACGATGATCCACCTGCTGCTTGGATTACCAGTCAAATCACTTGCCGTTAGTCCGTTTAAACCGGTTATCCTTGATCCTGTAAATTTACCTGCTGCTGAGATACTTAGTGATGATTTTTCATTTGCAGAGATGCATATATTCCCTGGTGTATCAGCTTATGTAGGTCCTGATATTGTATCTGGCATGTATAATAGAAATTTCGAAGCCCTTAGAGAGATTACACTGTTTGTTGATTTGGGGACCAATGGAGAGATTGTTCTGGGGGACAGGGAAAAAATAATGTGTGTTTCTGCCGCAGCCGGTCCGGCTTTCGAAGGAGCCCGGATAAGTTGTGGTACAGGATGCGTTCCGGGTGCTATTTCTTATGCAGGCATTAATAAAGGGAAGGTATGGTATAGCACTATAAATAATGAACCTGCTGTTGGATTGTGCGGCTCCGGACTGGTTGATCTAGTGGCTGCGTGCCTTGATACCGGAATAATTGACAAGTCAGGGTTGATGAAA
>JAUVHQ010000309.1 GCA_030593185.1 Bacteroidota bacterium | reverse complement strand
CATTGGCAATGCCGTCGATGTTTTCAAGTTCCGGAACAATGTTCTGGTCGGCAAAATTTCTGATCCTGTCGGCGCCTCCGCCTCCTCTCACTTGTAGCTCCATGAATTGGTTATTCATTTGCTGGAGATCAATTTTCGCTACATTGACAATGAAATTATCAGGCAGGGAAGATTTTACCTGGTTTATTTTTTCTTCGAGCCGCAGGAAGATGTATTTTGAGTTTACGTTATCTTTATATGTTACAATGATGCTTGCCTGACGGGGATTAACGTACGACTCGATATTATCAATGCCTTCCATGGTCCCAATGGCTCCTTCCAATGGTATTACTGCCTGGTTTTCAATATATTCCGGATCTGCTTCAATGGTTGAATTCACCTGAACAAATAAAATAGGTAATTCAGCATTGGGGTATAACTCAACGGGCAATTGTTTATAGGACACATACCCCAGAAGGGTAAGACCGATAAACAACATACTGATGAGTATTTTCCTTTTTATTATAAATTCCATATTGTCAGCTTCATTTATCCATTGGTTTTAACAGGCTGGTTTCTACGGATCCGGTCCAGCAGGTCGTACAAACAGGGAATCACCAATAGTGTCAGCAGGGTTGAGGTGACCAGTCCTCCGATTACTGCCAGGGCCATTGGTGAACGCAAACTTGCACTTTCACCTACGCCAATGCTCAAGGGAAGGAGAGCGATGATGGTAGTCAGACTGGTCATTAATATAGGCCTGATTCGTTGCTGCACCGCTTTCACAATGGCTTCAGCCCTGTCCCCTCCTTCTTTTCTCAATTGGTTGATCCTGTCCACCAGGATGATGGAATCATTCACCGCGATACCCACAAGGATAATTACCCCGATAATAGCCATTATGCTTATGGGTTTTCCCAGGATAAAGAAAAGCAGAACAGTTCCCACACCAGCCAGCGGGATTGTTAACAGAATGGTAAAAGGGTGAATAAGAGATTCAAACTGGGAGGACAAGACCATATACACAAGAACGATTGATAATAAGAGGGCAAAGCTGAGATTATGAACAGAATCTTTGCGTTTTTTCTCCTCGCCGGTAACTTCGATCCGGTAATTTACAGGAAGTGAGATCTCTGCAAGCTTCTCCCTGATTTCTTCTGATATTTTATTCAGTGCCACACCCTTTTCCATTTGGGCAAATACTTTACCTATCCGTACCTGGTTACGCCGAATGATCTTTCTTGGGGCAATTGAAGTTTCAATGCTGGCGATCTCATCCAGTCTGATAACCTGTTCACCACTCATTATGGTCATATTCATAAATGAAGAAAGGTCTTCCTCCGGCAGCCGGATGGTTATATCGCGCATTTCCCCGCCATCTTCCATCTTCCCTGCATTGGCACCTTCCAGCTTATTCCTGATTTTTTCTGTTACAGAGGTTACATCCATGTTGAACATTCCCGCACGCATACGGTCAATGACCACATTAACTTCCGGCGAACCGTCTTCAATGGAGGTTTGTACATTAAAAACATGGGGCAATACCACAATTTTATCACTGACTTCCCGGGTGAGTTGTTCAATAACTTCAAGGTCATCACCGCTTATTTCCACGATAATGGGCGCCTCTTCGGTTCCCAGGATGCTTTTGAGAGCCATTTCATCCTGTATGTAATTTATTTCCAATCCGGGGATATCCGCAAAAATTTTGTCAATGGCTTCAATCAGGCGATTGGAAGTATATCTTGCATTTTTTCCTAATTTAATTTTTATAAAGGCGGAATTTTCATTTGTAAATATAGCCTGATCATCCCCGGTAAGAATGGTTTCAGGACCTATATGACTGTACAATTCGTATTCCTGCCCTTCGAGGAGATCGTGAAGCACCAGCTCCATATTGGCTACTGTCGATTCAGTGCGTTCAAGCCGGGTGCCTTCGGGCAGATTGATTTCAACATCAAACTCTCTTACATCGGTTTTGGGCATGAATTCGGTGCCCACCTTTGGAAAGATGAAAACTGCCGCGCCAATAAGGACAGCAGCAGATAAAATTACAGGGAGCTTATATTTCAATGCTTTTCTAAGGAATTGGCCATAAGCCGTGAATTTTATCGATTTCCCAAAAGGAGGGGAGGGGCGATTCTTAAAAACAAGGTGATAAAGCATTGGAATGAGAAATATGGCGATAAGCAATGATGAGAACAGGGAAAAAGCCACGGTCCACGCTTCGTCCTTAAACAATTCACCTGAGGCACCATGCATATATACTATGGGTAAAAACACAACGATGGTAGTAATGGTTGAGGCGATGATCGCCCCGCTTACCTCTGATGTCCCTTTTATAGCTGCCTCTTTTACAGACAAGCCGCTTTCATGGTTTCTGAAAATATTTTCCATTACCACGATGGCATTATCAACCAGCATTCCGGCTCCTAGTGCCAGTCCCCCCAGTGTCATAATATTCAGTGTCAGATCGGCAAAATACATCATATTAAAGGTGGCAATGATTGAAATGGGTATTGCCAGACTGATGATCAGGGTGGTGCCAAAACGCCTAAGGAAAATAAAAAGGACAAAAATGGCTATAACAATTCCAATCAGAGCTGTTTGTTTAACCTCATTTATGGCAGAAATAATAAAGTGTCCCTGATTGGAAACAATGTTCAGGTGATAACCGGGGAGAGCTTTTTCTATGTTTTCAAGAGATTCGGAAATCTGCCGTACTGCTTTAACCGTATTGAACCGGGTTTCCTTGTAAATAGAAAGACCTATGCACCGGTGACCATTGAGCCTGACAATATTAACCGGCTTTTGGTTTACCATTTCAATTTGGGCAACATCTTTTAAAAACACAGGTGCTTTCCCACTATTGGCAGATTCAGTGGCAGGGTCTGTCTGTTCCACTGATTTATAACCAACTATAATATTTTGAAAATCCTTCACCTCGTTCAGAATACTTACCCCTTTCACTACGTATTGAAGTCCCATTTCAGATACGGTACCACCGGAAACATTCCTGTTGTAGTTTTGAATTTGCCGGCTGATATCATCCAGGCTCAGATTAAATGCTTTTAACTTATAATTATTGGTGGAGATTTGAATTTCACTTTCTTCCTGTCCGGAAAGTTTCACATCAGCTATCCCTTCGAGTCTT
>JAUVHQ010000316.1 GCA_030593185.1 Bacteroidota bacterium | reverse complement strand
TCCAATAATAATATTAAAAAGTCCGAACTGGCTGGTTGTTACTTCAGAATGAACCTCTTCCCACTCTACTTCACCGGCCGGACTGCCTGAAATTATAGACAGGCGTACATCTATATTCCGGTTTATTAATTCATCCCCATTGGCATCCCTGGCAACAGCCTGGTAATTTATTCCTATGGGAACAGACTGCGCCATAAGACAAGCAGTGAAAGCTCCCGCCATTATTACAGTAAATAATAGACTCATCAAATTTAACCCTGTCCTTTTCATTATTCTCTTTTTCTAAAGCTTTTCAATTTTAAATAACCTGCTTATTATTTTCTCCTGACTAAATACATGGACCATATATATGCCTCTGGAAAAACCGGAAAAATCAATAGTAAAATAGTTCCTTCCTTCCGGTAATTGCGATAATCGCTTGACATACAGGCTTATTCCGGTAAAAGTATAAACCTTAATAGTGAATTCAGTTATCTTATTAATATTAAGTTCTAATATCAGATCATTCTCAACCGGATTAGGATATACTGAAACAATAGTTCCGTTATCCGGTTTGGGAGGGTCGGCTTCATAAAGCATTGAAGGCTGCTGAAATCCCTGGGTTATGAAATACCCGGAATTTTGATAAGAGATAACAGAAACCTCCCCAATGGTAGATGCAAGATGGTATCCGCCATTTGATGCAAATGATCCACCATTTGTAATCACTTTGTGGGAAATCACCTGGGCGTTAATTAAGCTCCCTTTCAACAAGAATAATCCCAGGAAAATGAATCTCATTCCTAAATTTTATCTGTGTTTTGATTAATTCTACGACTCAAATGTAAAAAAAAATAATGGTATAATTTCTATTAACTATTTTTCCATTAAACCATAGATTGACAGGACGTTACTATAAATTGCCTTTATAATGATTTTTTCAGTTCTGTTCAGGGAGACAGGCTCTTCACTCCTGCCATATTATCCTAATAAAAGATACCGGTTTTAATAATCTTACAGACCAGGCAAAAATAATACCCAGTAAACTGAAAATTAGAAGTTCATAAACCCAGAAAAAACTCATTTTTGAAATAAAAAATCCCAGAATTACAACAAGAGCAAAGTATCCTGCCAATTTAATATTCCTTAAAATATCCGGTTTGAACTTCATTATTCTGTAAACAGCAATAATTTGGACTAAAACAGTGATTGATTGTGTTAAAAGGCTTGCCCATGCTGATCCCCTTGCCTGATATTTTGGAATAAGGATAAGGTTCAGAATAACATTCATAATAACTCCTGAAAGGGCAATAATATTAAGAGTTTTAAGACTTCCGTTAGCTGTCAGCAGTGAACCGGAAATATAACCTACAGATACTGGGATAAATGCCAGCATCAGTATCCCGAAAATATCTGCAGAAACCGGAATATGGGAATCATATAAAAGTGAAATGATCTCATTCCTGAAAAACAAGGACCCAATTGAGACCAGGATTGCCGGTACAATGAGCAACAGGAAGGAAAGGTGTGTAAGTTCTTCGACCGACTGTTTTTGTTTTATCATTTTTGAAAACATAGGAAGCAAAATTCCGGCAAACAGATAACCCATCATTGAAGCAGCATCAAGTATCCTGTAACTTTGCGCGTATATTCCCGCCTGAACACCTCCATCATCAAACATCCGTTCAAGCATCACTGAATCGATACGTACATAGATAATCATGAACATACTTAGCAGCGCATACGGATAACTGCTTTTTATAATCTTTATCAGCATTTCAGAATTAAATCCGGGCCTGAAAAAGGCTGCTTTTTTTAATACTATAACAAAAGAAACAATCAGTGTTAACAGATAGGCCACTGTCTGTGCATAAACAAACCACTCTATCCTGAATTTTTCCTCCGTTATATTTCCCCATAACAAAACTCCACAAATAATAATCATCAACGCCCGGTCGAGCACCGAAAGAAAACTGTCAGTGCGAAACATCTGTAAACCACTTACATTCGATCGCATATAAAGAATGAGTGATGCAATAAACTGGTTAATTACCAGAATTACCAAAAGTTTCATCTGAACAGAATCGTACCCGATAATAAAAGCAATAAAAAAACTGACAATAAAATATATGATTGAAAGAAGAAATTTTAGTATAACAATATTAGAAAGGTATGATGCCAGGTTAGCATGATCTCTTGCAATAGCACGATTATTGAAATTTGTTATACCAAAATCAAGCAGTATATTCAGAATGATCGAAAAACTGAACAGCGAAAAATAAAATCCATATTCTGCTGCACCAACTACATTCTGCACCGTACGGTCGATTCCTAAAACCCAGAAAGGTTTAACCAGGAAATTCAGAAACAGGAGTAAAGAAAGATTGGTTATAAATTTTTTTTTCACCGATAGTACCAGGTTACAGGCTAATTAGAGTTGAAAGTTAAAAGTTGAAAGTTAAAAGTAAGCTATGGTTTCATGGAATCCTCGGCTCTCTGCTCTTCCATCTTCCAATTCTTCCATTCTTCCATGATTCCATTATTCCACCATTCCAATCTTCCACCATTCCAATCTTCCACTCTGCAACTCTTTCAATCTTTAAATATATTCGTTTACTTTACAAATGTAATAAAGCTTTGTAATTTCTTTTCACACTTTAATATTTTGTTATAATCCATGCTGATAGCCGTAAATACCCGGTTATTGATCAAAAACAGAATTGATGGTACCGGTTGGTTCATAAACGAAACACTCAAACGGATCACCAGGGATCATCCTGAACACAAGTTTGTTTTTTTTTTCGACCGGCAATTCAGCAATGATTTTATTTTCAGTGATAATATCACTGCCAGGGTTATTCACCCACAGGCCCGGCACCCTTTTCTCTGGTTCTGGTGGTTCGAATATTCTCTTACCGGGGCACTAAAAAAGCTTAAACCTGACATTTTTATCTCACCAGACGGATTCCTGCCATTATCGATTAAGATACCATGCATCCCTGTTATTCATGATCTGAACTTTCACCACCGTCCCAATGATCTGCCCCGGATTGTCAGAAATTATTATAACAGAT
>JAUVHQ010000268.1 GCA_030593185.1 Bacteroidota bacterium | reverse complement strand
GAATGTCGTATAAATGGTAAAGAGGTTAGCCTTACAGCCCATTAATTCGAAATTTTGAAATACCTACATCAAAACTGGGGCCGGGTAATCAACCGCGATGAATTACTGTATGAAATATGGGGAAAGGATGTTTTTGTCGCTCCCCGCACGGTTGACACACATATGGCAAACCTGAGAAAGAAGATAGAGGATGATCCTTCCCGGCCACGTTTGATCATCAGTATCCGGGGTGTCGGGTATAAGTTTATTTCAGGATAGATGCTTGACACAGTCTTAATAAAACTCAATGAATTCTTGATATTAATGCAGGTTTGGGCTGGTACCTTTGTTGAAAAAAAGCTATGAAAAAAATTATTTTATTATTGATTTGGTGCCTTGTGCCAATGATAATGGTAACGGGGCAGGAACAACAAGCTGAAAAGCTGTTAAGTAAAGCTGTTTATGAGGAAGAAGTAAACGGGAATCTTCAGGAAGCAATTCGTTTATATGAAGAGATCGTTACCAAATTTCCAGAATATCGATCTGTTGTTGCTGAAGCTCTGTACCGGAATGGATATGCAAATGAAAAACTGGGAAATTTAAAAGCCAGGCAGTATTACGAAAAAGTTATTAATAATTATTCTGACCAACCCGAATTGGTACAATTGGCACAAATAAGATTAAGCCACATTCTGAAAACAGAAAAACCGGCTGGTGTTCAGCTTGCCAGTTTAGGGCTTTCAAAACTAAGCAAAGAAGAGAGCGAAGATATGTTTGTCATTAATCTGTACGAAAAAGGATCAAGCATAGTAAAAGGTACAATGTTAGATAATTCTTCTCTTTCTTCCGACGGAACTAAAATGGCGGGCATCGATTATTCCATCGGTCAGAATGTTGCGGTTTATGACCTCAAGACTAAGCAGATTCAATTGATCACTAAATATGATTGGTTTACAGAAGGACATGGCTGGACTTATTTTCCTGCCTGGTCGCCTGATGGGAAAGAAATTGCCTATTTATTCTCAGACTGGGAAGGGAGTTGTGAACTTCAGGTCTCCTCCCTTAAAGGGGAAACTCGCACCCTCTTTAAAAACGAATTTAATACAGGGCAAATTATTCCAAGACAATGGTCACGGGACGGGAGTAACATTTTAACATTTAAACAGGATAGCAGCGGATTTTATACAATAGGTCTGGTACCTGCAAAGGGAGGTTCTTTTACATCCCTTTATAAGACCCAATGGGAAGGAAAGTTTATTAAAGGCGACGCTTCTTTATCACCTGATGGAAAATTTGTTGTTTTTGCCGACGGACAAAAAGACAATTTAGATCTCTTCATTATTGATGCAGAGGGAGTAACACCGACTGAATTGAGTGGCCATCCTACCAATGAATACGACCCACTATGGTCACCTGATGGAAAGCATATTGCATATATTAAAGAAACTAAAGGGGAATCATTTCTGTATGCAATAGAGATGGCAGAAGGAAAGCCTGCCGGACAGCCTTTACTGATAAAAGAAGGGATGCAAAATGTTGATTTAATTAATTGGACTGAACATGGTGTTAATTACATCGTAGGGCTTAACCTGCACGATATCTATACCCTTCCGCTGAATCCGGAAACAGGCACTCCGACGGGAAAACCGAAACCTCTTGATTATACACCCACCGGATCCAATACTAATCCGGTTTGGTCGCACGATGGAAAATATCTTGCATTTATCTCATATGCTGATAAACCTGAAGTAGTTATACTACCTGCTGATGGTGAGGAAACACGCCATTATCCTATTTACGCTCCCGGATTTTGGGAACTTTCATTGCATGATCTGCGATGGCTTCCTGATAACAGCGGGCTTGGTTTTAATGTTATGAGTCCTCTGGAGATATCAACAGTATACCGTCTCGATCTAGCTACCGGTAAATGGCAGAATTGGCCCCTGCCTATCAAGGGATGGACGCGTACAGACTGGGGCCCGGATGAAAACTCATTCATATATAATAAAGGGAATGTGGGACTCTATCAATTCAATATTAAAACAGGAGAAACTCGAAATATCTTCCAGCCTGACACCAGTACATGGTATACCATCAGGGGATTGAAGTTTTCCAGGGATCACAAAAAATTGACTTTCATGTTTCAAAATACAATTAAAAATACAAATCTCATGGTACTGGACCTTGAGTCGGGTGAGAGTCGGATGCTTGCTCAAAATTTTTGGAGCCCAACTTTTTCACCGGACGCGCAGAAGATACTGACGTTCGGGTCTTCCGGTATGGCTGTTCTCTCTCTCGATGGTGAAATTCTTCACGAGTTTGATTTAGCCAAACATTTTTCACCCGGAACAAGAATTTCTTCATTTGATTGGTCGCCGGACGGAAAGCAGCTTGTTTTTATGACACGCAATATTATTTTTGAGACATATTTGATGAAAAATGTATTAAAATAAAGGATGAGTGAAGTTGTTGAAAATGATAATAAAATGAAACATTAAAATATATATAAAAAAAAGCCTGCCCTTCCCAGCAAGCTTCCCTTAGCAGGCTTTTTATAAATTATCTTTGAAAAATTCTCCGAAGGACTTCTTCGGAGAAATGTTAAATTTAATAAACTAAGCCTATGAAAAATTATTTACTCCTTATTTTAGTATTAACTGCAAGTGTTTCAGTAAAAGCACAACAGTTGGAGGTTGTTGCAACTTCAGGAGATTTTTATGAAAATTCTTCCGGCTCCCTTTCCTGGACACTTGGTGAAGTAGTTATTGAAACACTTAGTGAGACCAATTTTATTCTCACACAGGGTTTCCAACAAAGCAAACTAACTGTAACAGCTATTAACGACCTGCAAACCTCAGGTATTGAATTATCTGTTTACCCAAACCCTACGAACAGTTTTTTATTAATAGAAGTAAAAACTGATAAGCAAAGAGATTTGCAAATAAATCTTTTTGATTTAAACGGCAAACTAATTTTGCAAAAAAAGATTACAGGAAGCAAACAAACTGTTTATATGCAGAATTACAAACCCGCTATCATCTATTCTTAAAATATGATTCCTGGCCTGTAGTAGTTTGATAAATGTGTCCATAAACCGTAATGCTCTTCCTACATTATTTGGTGCAACACGTATATTGATCTCACCTACATCTGTTTCAACCACACCATAGTATGGGGAATATCCGCGTTTTGTCTTAGATAAACTTTCTTTCACATGATTAATAAAATGAGCAGGATTAGTTAGTTTGGATGGCACTTTCAATGGTAGGGTTGAATCACCTTCAATTTCTCTGGTCAAAGCTTTTAGTTCTGCAATTGGAGATAATTTACCTGAATCATTGACTCCCATTTTGTTTAGTTCAATTTTATCACTCCCCGAAAAATTGAATAGTTTCTTTTTTGGCACTTTCTTGCCGAAACGAATCTTTTGCCAATATCCACTTGGTGGTAGGGGAATACTTTTTCTTTTACAAAGCTTTCGAAGCCCCACATCAGAAATATTATATTTTTTTGCAAGATTGGTCATTGGTTCAGACCATACAAGCTCATAAAGTTCTTTGCGAGTTAATACCGTTTTTTCCATTAATTTCTAACTTTATTTATAAACAAAAACTTGAAGATGTAAAAATATCTTCAAATACAGGCAGAATTTTCGGGTTGATGTGCAATTGTATTAAAATTCAAACACC
>JAUVHQ010000385.1 GCA_030593185.1 Bacteroidota bacterium | reverse complement strand
AAAATATAATGTATTTAAATTTCATTGCTTATGGCTTGATAATCGTTAATTTCATTATACTATACATTTTTAAGTCCCGGAAAAACAGAAATCTTCGATTTCATATTTTTCCGAGGATCCTCGAAAATTTAAGCAAATCGCAGATTTGCTAATTTTCGGGATCGGCAATCTTCAGTCGGCAGTCGGTAATCTGAAGACAAAGTTTGTCATTTTTTCCTATATGGTTTAGTAAAAAAACGGATTTTGCGAACGAAGTGAAGCAATCTTTTATGGTTTTTCGTTAAACTCATGATAGTTTATTTATTTGGCATTCCGGATGTAATTGACAGATTGCTTCGTCGCTACGCTCCTCGCAAAATCTTTTTTCATCCCTTGCATCATTCATCATTCGAACTTCGCCTTTCCAAAGGGTTCTCTAAAACATATGACAATTAACTAATAACATATAACTTTTATCTACATGAAAGGCACTGTGGACTGCCGACTGCTTCCTGATTTACTTTCTGCAATATACATAAAAACTCATACTTAATAATCCTAATCAATAACAAGCGGATTTCCATCGTTTATTATCATCAAACCAACCTTACAGATGCGGTTTCCATTTTTATCAAATTGTATTTCACCTGTAATGCCGGCTTTATAATCTATTTTAGAAAATGCATCAATTATCTTATCCCGATCCGGCCCTGTATTTTTTATAACCTCAATGATCACATTTATCCCATCAAATGCATAAGCTGCAACAGGACCGGGTTGGTAGCCATATACTTTTTGAAACTCTTTTTGAAAAGCAATACCTTTTTCAGTAAACCATTGGCCGGAAGATATCATAATAATATCCTCCAGAATACTCCAATCGGGGCTTGATGCTTTTTGATCATCCAAAATGGATAATGATCCAAAAACAGGTTGCTTCGTATTGTATTGCTGAAATAAAGGAATAATTTCCGAAGCAAATGCAGGTTTCCCAAATAACAATATAGCTTCAATGCCATTCTTTTCTATCTCTGTAAAAATTTCCTGGAAATTCCGGCCAGATACTTTATACAAGAATTGTTCAGGTGGCGTAACATTCATTGATTTGGTAACTTTAATAAAAGTATTAACAGCATTTCTGGAATCGTAATTATCTGTTCCAATAATTGCTACATTTTTAATTTTTCTTTTAATGTAAATTTCCTGAATCAATGAAATTGCTTGCTGTTTGTCATTTGGCAAACAACGAAAGTACCAGGGAACAAATGCTTTTGACAAGGTCATGTCGGTCGCCCATGATGACAAAAAAATAAGCCTTGTTTTTGTTGCAACCTGTTCAGCAAGATGAGCGTTCCTGCCATCAAGAGAACCCATGATTGCTACTACTTCATCATCAAACACCAGACTTACTGATTCTTTAGAACCGGTTCCCCAGGGTCCTTCTGTTGAGCGAACAACAAGTTGAAATGGAAGACCTGAATAACCACCTTTCCTGTTTGCTTTCCGGATGGCTAATTCAGCACCGTGTTTCGCTGCTAAAGCTTCTTTGTCAGGAATTAAAAGCCCGATCTTTATTGTTTCACCCTGTTTTGAAACAGTGAACGCCATCAGTAAGCCAATCAGAAAAATCAATCTAAGTTGAATCATGATTTGAACCTTGAAACTACCACGCACCCACACGAACTTAACTCGTAACCCGTAACCCGTAACAACTTTGAACCTTGAACTCTACACCCTACTTACTACTTACCAATTACTACTTACTTCTTCCAATTGCCAGTGCTATTTTCTCAATATCCTTTACTAATTGAACAAATTCTTCAGGGTAAAGGGATTGTGGACCGTCGCTTAAGGCTTCCAAAGGTTTATAGTGAACTTCAATCATAACACCATCAGCTCCGGCGGCAATTGCAGCTTTAGCCATAGCTGGTACTATCCAACTATGACCTGTTCCATGGCTGGGATCAACAATTACAGGGAGATGGGTTTGCCGTTTCAGAACAGGAATTACACTCAG
>JAUVHQ010000397.1 GCA_030593185.1 Bacteroidota bacterium | reverse complement strand
TTTAAGAGTCTGCTCACTGTATGGACAGCCACGGCAAGCCCCTGTTAGTTCAACCTTTACAACCAAATCCTTCGTAATTTCCACCAATTCAATATCCCCACCATCTGCCTGAAGATAAGGTCGTATTTTTTCAAGTTCGTTTTTAATTCGATCGTGCATTTTATTATTCTCTTTTGTTTCCATTTCAATTATTTTTTTATGGTTGCATTATGCAGAGTAGGATTAATTTCAACTTTTTTTGTAGGATCAAGGGTAGCATTTCTTTTTGCGACCTGGTCTGCTACCTGATCAGCCATTTCAAGAAAGGCTTTCCCCACAATTGAATCTTCGTTCAGTACTGATGGTTTGCCGGCATCTCCACCTTCACAAATACTTTGCACTATTGGAATTTGTCCTAAAAGAGGGAGATTGTTTTTTTCCGCAAGTTTTTTACATCCATCTTTCCCAAAGATATAATACTTATTATCAGGCAATTCTGCCGGTGTAAACCATGACATATTTTCCACCAGTCCCAATACAGGTACATTGATCTTATCCCCCAGGAACATGGAGATCCCTTTAACGGCATCAGCCAGTGCCACTTCTTGTGGGGTACTTACAATAATTGCTCCTGTAATCGGAACTTCCTGAACCAGGGTGAGATGAATATCGCTTGTGCCCGGAGGCAGGTCTACCAGGAGGTAATCCAGTTCTCCCCAATTACTTTGTCTTATAAGTTGTTTTAGTGCATTGGTTGCCATCGGGCCTCTCCATACCAGGGCATCATCAGGATTGATAAAGAATCCTATCGACAGCATTTTTATTCCATAATTCTCAATCGGTTCTATAATATCAACACCATCAATTTTTCTAACCATAGGTCTTTGCCCTTCAACATTAAACATCTTAGGAATAGAAGGCCCATAGATATCAGCATCGATCAATCCCACCCTGGCACCCGATCTGGCAAGGGCAATAGCAAGATTTGAAGCTATTGTTGACTTTCCAACACCACCTTTACCTGATGCAATAGCAATTATGTTTTTAACATTTTGTAATGCTTTATTATCTTCTTTTGCAACCTGATCCGACTTAATGTTGATATTTCCTTTTATTTCAGCATTCTTATCCACATTTTTTTGAATAGCACTAACACATGCCTGACGTATAGCAGACACAAAAGGGTCATTCGTCTTGTCAAAATGAAGAGTAAAACTGATCTTTTTTCCCTTTATTTCCAGATTCTCCACCATGTTCAAACTCACGATATCTTTTTCTTTTGCAGGATGAATAACTTGTTTCAAAGCAGTAATAATGCTTCCCTCACTATAACTCATAATAAAATTGTTTTAAATTACTAAACCACTAGCTTTACTCACCTCTTCTTATTTCTTCATTCTACATTCAACATTTTACATTTTCCCAAATTGTTATCCGCCTTCGTTAAAACTACGGTGGACAAAGCGAGTTTCGTGTTGCGAGTTAAGGTCTTTGAACTTTGAACTCTTCTTTCTTACCTCTTCACCTTTCTCTTCTTTGCGTCTCTGCGTCTCTGCGTCTCTGCGATTCATTCTTCCTCTTCCTTACTCAACTTTTGAAGCGCAAAAGTAATAATTAATTTCCGTAATCCCGGAAATTATATTATAATTCCATACGTGGGTCCCAGAAGAGTTTTTCGAAATCAATCACTTTATCATTTTCAATCCTTATTCCCTCATTTTCAAGCAATTGTTTCATAATAAGTGAACCGCCAAAATGCTTTTTCCCGGAAAGGATCCCGTTCCTGTTCACAACACGGTGTGCAGGAATAAAGATACTAAGTCCACGGGAACTGTTTAGTGCCCAGCC
>JAUVHQ010000405.1 GCA_030593185.1 Bacteroidota bacterium | reverse complement strand
GTGATAACCGGACACGGAACCATTGATGGCAGGGTTGTTTACATTTTTTCCCAGGATTTTACCGTTTTTGGAGGATCATTATCAGAAACTTTTGCGAAAAAAATTTGTAAAGTGATGGATCAGGCTATGAAAGTCGGAGCCCCTATTATTGGTATAAATGATAGCGGTGGAGCCCGTATACAGGAAGGAGTCCATAGCCTGGCTGGTTACGCTGAGATTTTTGAACATAATATTCTTGCATCCGGTGTTGTACCGCAGATATCAGCAGTGTTTGGTCCTTGTGCCGGAGGTGCAGTCTATTCACCTGCTCTTACCGATTTTATTATTATGAGTGATAAAACCAGTTATATGTTTGTAACCGGTCCACAAGTAACCAAAGCTGTTACAGGTGAAAGTATCACAACCGAGGATCTGGGAGGTGCAAGTATTCATGGTTCTAAATCGGGGGTAACACATTTTGTTGCAGATAATGAAGAAGAAGGATTGATGCTTATTCGCAAATTGCTTTGCTACATGCCTCAGAATAATCTTGAAGATCCGCCACAGACAGAATGTAACGACCCGATAGACAGGCTTGAAGACTCGCTTAACGAAATAATCCCTGAAAAAACCAGTCAGTCATATGATGTTAAAGATGTTATATATCCTATTGTTGACAATGGCGAATTTCTGGAGATCCATCGCCGCTGGGCAAAAAATATTGTTGTAGGTTTTGCAAAATTCGATGGGATGCCTGTTGGGATAGTTGCAAACCAGCCGATATTCCTGGCAGGTGTGTTGGATATAAACGCATCAAAGAAAGCAGCCCGGTTTGTTCGTTTTTGTGATGCTTTTAATATCCCGGTAGTTACTCTGGTTGATGTACCCGGATTTCTTCCCGGTAGTGCTCAGGAATATGAAGGGATAATAACCAATGGGGCAAAACTTATGTTTGCATACGGTGAAGCAACTGTTCCGAAAATTACTATTACTCTTAGAAAATCATATGGAGGAGCCCATTGTGTTATGTCTTCAAAACAATTGAAAGGTGATCTTAATTATGCATGGCCTACAGCTGAAATAGCTGTGATGGGTTCGCAGGGAGCTGTCGAGATTTTGCATGGGAAAAAGCTTAAGGAACTAACTGATCTGGAAGAAAGATCAAAATTTATTACTGAGAAAGAATTGGAATACAATATGAAATTTGCAAATCCTTATCAAGCTGCAAAATTTGGATATATCGATGATGTTATCGAACCAAGAAATACACGTTTCAGAATTATTCGTGGATTGAAAACGCTTGGAACAAAAAAAGATATCAATCCATTGAAGAAACACTCAAATATCCCATTATAGTAAGAAGGCTAAGGCTAAGGCTGAGGCTGAGAAAAAGAAAGAATAAAGAAGAATAATATTTTGAATTAGATAAATGCAAAGTTCAAGAAACAAGTTAATACAAAAACATAAAAAAACCTTACCCTCAGCCTCAGCCTTTAATATGAGAATGATTATTAAAATGATATAACTCGATACATATCAATGAATAACTTTGAAATTCCAATACAGTTAACTATTATACAATTTGATCTTTCAGCTATCGATTCTGACGGATTGGTACTGGTAATAGTCGGGTATTGTATTGTTTTCATGGCTTTGTTATTGCTTTATTTTTTTTTCCGGTATATAATTCCGTCAAT
>JAUVHQ010000113.1 GCA_030593185.1 Bacteroidota bacterium | reverse complement strand
CTCAATAATATTTGTGCCAATCTCTTTTCCATTTTCATCAGGTAGTTCTGATAAACCATCGGTATAACAAAGGATCTTTGTGTGTTCAATAATTTCTATCAATCCTTTCCCAATAACAGGTATTTCATCTAACATTCCTATCCCAACACAACTGGTTTCCGGCATAAATATTTTGTTTGAATCGGAATAGTATATAACGGGAGGGTTGTGAGCCGCATTAATATATTCCAGTTTGTGAGTTATAAAATTATACCTGGCAACGAATAATGTAATAAACTTCTCGCCCTGTACACTTCTTATTACACGTTCATTTAACTTTGTAACGAGTGACTCAAGCGGTATATCATGAGTAAATAAAGCTCTCATATTAGCTTGAAAATTAGCCATTAACAAAGCTGCCGAGATCCCTTTTCCCGATACATCGGCAATACAGAACCCGATATCATTATTGCTCAGGTATAAACAGTCGTAATAGTCACCGCCTATATCATAATGAGGGTGATAAAAACCGGTAGCAAACATGTTATTATTCTGAGGAAGGTTAATGTTATCGGGAATAAGAAGGTTTTGCATTTTAGAAGCCAGTTCCATCTCCTTTTTGAGTGCTTCCTGGCGGAGACTTTCATTAAAAAGCCTGATATTTTCAATAGCTACCATGATTATATTGGAGAGTGTCTGAATAAAATGGAGGTGTTTCAATACAGGACTCATACCCTCTGCCTCTTCATCAATATCTCCGATTAGAACATATGCCAGGGCCTCATTTTTATTGAAAACAGGAATAATAATATCAAAAGAGCTTAATTTATTCTCTTCGGAAGAAGGGATCAAAGTAATTTCCTTATGCTCTAAAAGATCACTTTCTACGCTGATGTTTTCATAAACATTTTTATCGCAACCAGAACTTAAAATGTTTTCCCAGTGTTCACTATATTTATATATTAGAATTTTTCCAATATTCAGATCTTCACGCAGAAGTTTCTGATACCGTTCAAGTAATTCTTCTGTAGTCAGATTTTCATTTATAGCTCTTGTGATCTCAAGCAAGGAGTTAAGTTTGAATTTTGATAGCTGTAGTCTTTGTTTGGATTCCTTTTTTATCATATTTGAACGGATCCTGTTATTGAATGATTAAATGATAAAATGTCCAGAATGTTACGAGTTACGGGTTACGAGTTACAAGTTCAAGCCTCTTCGCCCTTAACTCTTCTCTCTTTACTTTTGCCTTCTGCCTTTTGCCTTTTCTTCTCCTTACTCCCTACTTCTTACTTCTTCACTCATCTCTCATCTCTTCTCCTCCTCCTCCTTACTCACCTACTTACCTAATCATTTTGCTCTTTCGGAGTATGTTTTATCTCTTGTATCGATTTTTATTTTGTCACCGGTATTTACAAATAATGGGACCATTATACTTGCTCCTGTTTCTACTTCCGCCGGTTTGAGTGAACTGGAAGAAGAGGTGTCCCCCTTTACTCCCGGCTCGGTATAAATTACTTCCATTGTTATAAATTGAGGCAACTCACACGATATAGGAGTTTCAGTCTCATCGTGGTATATAATTTCAACCTCCTGACTTTCTTTAAGCAGATCGGAACTGGTAATAATATCTTCCTGAATTGCTACCTGTTCAAATGTTCCGGTATGCATAAAATGATATCCCAGATCATCTTTGTAAAGGAATTGATAAGGTCGTCTTTCAATTCTTGCCACTGTAACCTTATGGCCTGAAGTAAAAGTGTTTTCAATTACTTTCCCGGTAGTGACACTTTTAAGTTTTGTCCTGACGAATGCCGGTCCTTTCCCCGGTTTAACATGCTGGAATTGGACAATAGCGTATAAATCATTGTTAAATTCAATACAAAGCCCATTTCTGAAATCTGCAGTTGTTGCCATGAATAAAAATTTATTATAACGAACAAAATAATTGAAAAACAATGAATAATACAAGAAGATTTATATAAAAAGGCAAAAGCTTGCCACGTTTACCCCATGAAATTCTTTTTATTTCATCGGGGTGAAATGCGACGTAGGAACATATTTCACTATGGGCAGAAGGCAAAAGTGAAGAAAGGAAGAATTCATTGAAGAAGGTTACCCTGTGAAATGTGACAAAGGAACATATTTCACAGAGGGTCATTAGGTAGTGATAATAACAAAAAATGACGTGCGCCGCAGGCGTACTAATGACAGCGAACGTAGTGAGCCCTATTTAATCAAACTTTCAAAATTGTGTTTAATTCCTTTATATTCTATTAAATCGACTTTTACCGAACCCACATATATATCAAACCTGATTCTGACAGGTAAAAAATTCTTGTCTTTTGAAAACCATATTGACATATCATTTTCAGTTTTGAAAAGCCGGCCTACTTCAGTAACCGGGTCGAAACGGTAGCATTTAACTTTACCGAGTTTTGTTCTAATAGTTTCCGTTCCTTTATAACAAATAGAAAGAGGGAATAATTCATCTGTAAAATAGGTTTTAATATGAATTGTATCTCCTTTATTAATATCATCGGTGATATAATATCTTCTCATATAAAAAAACCCTGATAGTATATCGTGTATATTTTTTGGGACAACCTGAAGACCGGAAGTCTGGCTATAAACCAACGATGAATCTGTCCTTGATTCATGATCGAACAGTACCTCATTGTATCTTTTATACCTGCCTTCGCTGATGTTACGAATGGCTTTGACCGGCAGATCGGTAGATGGATCAATATAGCTTTCATAAGTATCCCTGACTTTATAAAGAATATCTGCAATGCCTGTGGTTTTTGCCTCAATTACAACATGATATGCTTTTTTATCTAAGATCGAATCATTGTTAATACCTAGAAATACTTTGCCTCCATTGATAAAACCGTAATGGATCAGATAGGTAAGATTTTCCCCTGCCTGGTAAGGAGAATCTGATTGCTTATTATCATACTTTTTAAAAGAAAAGATTACAGGAGCAAGCAAAAGACATGCTAATATGATATAGGTTCTTTTCATCTACCGTTTTATTTATACTATTCAAAAAGCATGCCTTAATGCTTTTAGCAAATATAGCTAACAGTTCATTACATTCATAACTACTCAGTGCCTAAATGAAGAAGTGCCTAAAGTTTAAAGTGCCTAAAATGTCTAGAATGTCTTCAGAATTCATATTTCACATTTCGGTTACAACTTATGCATACCCTTAAAGCATAAAAAGTATAAGGATTTTGCGAACGCAATGAAGCAATCTTTCATGGTTTTTCGTAAAGCATATGATAGTCTATTTATTTGACTTACTGATTGTTTTTGGGAGATTGCTTCGTCGCTTCGCTCTCCATGACGCTCTGGTCAGGGCAGGCTCGCAAAATCCTTTTTCAGCCAATAAAATCCGGTTTAAACATCACCTCTTTTTCTCCTCCTTACTCACCTTACTTAACCTAAGTTCACTTTAAGCCTTACCTGTATATCTTCTTCTTAGGTATTGTAGCAATAAAATCCTTTAGGTAGAATGGCTCAAAGTAAGCTGAGTCCTCAAAGCTTTTTTCTTTATATGCTTTATTCGATAATGGGATCATAAAACGCGCTGACGGAAGAACATCTTCTAAGAAAAGGGCATTGGGATGATTTAGGACAGATTTGGATTTATCAGATCCGGTACCGAAAAACAAAACCGGTCTTTCAGATAATATATCAGAGAATGAATTCGTATCGATAATATTTGCTGAAACAGGGCGCATAATTTCATTTTTATCGTTATAGAATGCAGAAAAAACCTCCATTCTTCGTGCATCAATCATGGGGCAGTACCATGCTTTTTCTTTATCTGAAGAGATGCTAAAAGGATTCTTTGGATGTAATATTGCTCCGAAGGTCAGTGCATGTAGTGTGTTTACCGAGATAAGGGGGATATCTGCACCATATGCAATTCCTTTAGCGGTTGAAACACCTATGCGAAGCCCGGTATATGAACCGGGACCTTTGCTTACTGAAACGGCATCAAGATGGGCTGGTTTAAGATTATTTTTTTTCAGAATATCATCTATAAAAACTGCTAACAGGGAAGCATGAGACTTTTCCTGATCACTTTCCCTGATATCAACCAAATGCAGCCCCGAAGAAAGGGCAACCGAGCATACATGAGTTGCCGTCTCGATGTGTAAAATCATGGATTATCTGTAAAAAGTACCTGTATCAGGCTTATTTTTCCTTAAATAATTCCTTTTTAGTAACTATTTCAATTAAAGAGCTGTCGGCAAGTTTCCTTGAGATAGCATTATATGGGGCTATCACAACGTCATCCTCAAGAGACAACCCGGATAATATTTCAATATAGTTGTTATCCTGTATTCCGGTCTCAACTATTTGTGACATAACGTAATCATCAATTACTTTAAATACAACTACATCAGGATCTTTATCAGCAACAACCAGATCATCCTGCCCCTGCCCGATGGTATCAAGACGGGTTGTAACTGCCTGAATAGGAATTGTCAAAATATCATTTTTGGTTTCAGTCTGGATATCAACTGTTGCAGACATTCCGGGTCGGAACGGATTAGAAGTTTCATCCAAAAGATTCTGGTATGATTTGCGTAAGAGGAGGATTTTAACATTAAAACTGGTAACCTGATCGATTGCTATCCCGGATGTTGTTGCAGAATTCGCAATTTCTGTTACAAGTCCTTTGAAATCCTGGTCCATGTATGCATCTACTTCAACAATAGCAGTATCACCGGTTTGTACCCTGATGATATCATTTTCATTTACCTCAACAATTACCTCCATCCGGCTAAGATCAGCTATTCTCATTAGTTCAGTTCCGCTCATCATTTCGGTACCTACAACACGCTCTCCCTTTTCTATAAGAAGTGTCGAAATCGTACCTGCCATAGGTGCATATATGGAAGTTTTGCTGAGATTTTCTTCGGCTTCTTTAAGAGATGCTTCAGAGCTTTTTACACTGTATTTTGCTGCACTGAGATCAGCTTTAGCCATTTTGTATGAAGCTTCGGCAGATTCATAGTCTGATTCAGAGATAGTTTGTTGTTCCCAGAGTTTTTTGTTCCTTTCGTAAGAAAGTTTGCTTTGAACGTATTGAGCTTCAACCTGGGCTAATCTGGCTTTGGCTGAGTTAAGTGAAGCTCGCACCCTGTTACGCATGGAAATATATATGTCAGGTTTGATTTTCAGTAAGAGCTTGCCTTCTTCAACATATTCTCCCTCTTTAATAAAAAGATTTACAATCTCACCTGAAACATCAGGGCTGATCTTTACTTCCGTTTCAGGTTGAATTTTACCATTGGCAGTAATGGTTTCTACAATAGTACGTTTTTCACCTTTTTCTACAGCAACTTCAAATGTTTCTGCTTTGCCAAACCATCCGGCTTTCTTGCCTATAACAGCCAGGATAACAACCAGAACGGTAATAACAATAACAATACGGAGGGTCTTATTAATTTTCATTTTTATTGGGGTTTTAATGTTATAAACTTAGTTCTATTCCACGGTAAAAATCAAGCACTTTTACTTTAAAAATATACTCATATTTGGCTTGTAACAGATCTGATTGAGTTCTGGTAAGCTGGTTCTTTGAAGTTTTATAGTCAATAGTGTTAACCAGGCCTACATTAAATTTTTGTTCAGTGTATCTGAATGATTCTTCCATTGAAACCAAAGCCCTTTGAGAAGAATGAAATTTTTTCAAAGATGCCATAGCATCAGCATATGCTTGCTGAATATCTTTATATAATATATTTTTTTGGTACTCAAGATTGTACTGTGATCGTTCTATGTCAAGACGAGCATTACTAATAGCCTGATTAACCTGCCATCCGTTGAAAATGGGAACTGACAGACTCAGTGACAGACCGTAATTTACGTTGTCCTTCAACTGATCCATAAACGGGTAATCTCCATAAGTTGGTAAATTTGTAACCGGGTCAAGCCCGATAAACTTTTCCCTGATATCCGAATAACGAGTGTTGTATGAACCATTAAAACTTAACCGGGGGCTCCGTGCTCCTTTGGCAATATCAAGACCCATCTCTGAACTTTCGAGCTGGAATTCGGCACCTTTAATCTGAGGTTGAATTTTTATTGCTTCACTATAAACAGTCATAACAGGCTCTATCAATTCAGTCTTTTCCGGTATTTGCAACTCAGGAACAATAATATCGAAATCACCTACAATATCCAGCTCCAGTAACTGGGTTAGATTTAGTATAGAAAGATCAAGCTGATTACCGGCATTAACCACCTGTAATTCTTCAGAAGCTGCCTGTGCCTGTATTTCCAGAAGACTTCCCCGTGCAAGACTCCCTGCAGCAACAAGCTTCGAAGTCCGGTCAATCTGTTCCATTGTGATATTATACTGGTTTTTAGCAACTTCCAGAAGCTCTTTGTTTAATAATATCTGAAGGTAGGCAAGAGCGATATTAAGAGATATATCATTCTTTATTTTTTCAACATCCTGAATGCTTGCCTGTAGATTATACCTGTTTTGCTCAATGCTTTTTCGGTTCATGAATCCATTAAAGAGAGTTATTGAACTGTTAAGTGAAAAATAGTCGGACATAACAGTTTGATTCTCGGTAAATTCGTAGGTTGATTCATCCAGTGCTCTTCCAAACGAATATGAATGTCCGGCACCTCCATTTAAAGAGGGAACAAGATTATATTTTGATTGCTTTAAAGCATTCTGTTGAAAATCGGCAGCAAGCTCCTGCTGCTTAACCTGAATGTTATGCTCAATGGCGTAAAGAACACATTCTTCAAGGGTCCATTTATTTTCCTGCCCAAGAGAATTATATGCAACCATCAGGGTGCCGGCAAGTG
>JAUVHQ010000120.1 GCA_030593185.1 Bacteroidota bacterium | reverse complement strand
TGTTAATGATATGGGGATGTTTTTCGCCGGTGTCAGGTATGGGGTGAGCTTTTTCAAACATGAAGCTCCGGATCTGGAAATTAGTGATCCATATTGGGGAGATTTCTCCGGTGCAATTCCCATAAAAAACCTGAATGCTCATTGGCTGGAATTTACAACCGGCAAAAGGGCTAAAATTTTTAATAATATATATTTTGGATGGTCATTAAGAGGCAGGTTACTTATATACAAGCCGGATGATAACAACATGTCACCTTATTATATACCGGGATACGGGAAAGTAAATGGCAGGAATAACCTGGGTTTCAGATATTCCGTTTTTTATCAGTTGCCTTTATAAAAACCCCGTCAGCGGTTTACTCGCTCCAACTATCCATTACTCAAAAACCTGCTCGTGAGACATTTCGTTCACTTTGTTCACGAAATGGTTCAAACCCTGACGGAAGTTTGGGTTGCTTTTACAACAATTTTATTCCAGCTTTAACACATGACTCAACCATTTCGTCCGGCCAGATACCAGCCTGAACTTCTCCAATATGGGCTTTGTCTAAAAGATACATACAAAGCCTTGATTGACCAATTCCACCTCCCATTGACAAGGGTAGTTCATCGTTTAATAATCTTTTGTGGAAGTACAATTCTTTACGGTTTTCATCCCCGGTAATCTTCAGTTGCTTAAGCATAGTTTCTTTGTCAACCCTGATACCCATAGAAGAAATTTCATAAGCTGATTTAAGCACAGGGTTCCAAAGAATAATATCCCCGTTCAATCCTTTGTATCCGTTCACTGTTTCAGTTGTCCAGTCATCATAATCAGGTGCTCTTTCGTCATGAGGTTTTCCATCTGCCAATTTGCTCCCGATACCAATAATAAATACTGCTCCAAATTCTTCTGCAATTTTATTCTCGCGTTCTTTAGGACTGTTTTCGGGATATAGGGCTAGTAATTTTTCTGAATGTATAAATTTAATAGTGTCTGGTAACTTCTCTTTGATCTGAGGGAATGCCTCTGAAACAAGAAATTCCGTTCTCCTGAGTGCATTGTATATTTTCTTAACAGTATGTTTGAGGTAATCAAGGTTCCTGTCTGTTAGTGAAATTATTTTCTCCCAGTCCCATTGATCCACATAAAGTGAGTGAATATTCGAGAGTATTTCATCGGGACGGATAGCATTCATATCGGTATAAATACCTTTTCCATTATTCATTTCCAGGTCAGCCAGCATCAACCGTTTCCATTTTGCAAGCGACTGCACTATCTCAAATTCTTCATTTTTTATATCTTTTACCCTGAAAGAGACCGGCTTCTCAACACCACTCAAATCATCATTGATACCGGTTCCTTTTTTTACAAACATGGGAGCGGTGATCCTTCTCAGCTTCAGTTCGGCAGCCAGGTTGGTCTGGAAATGGTCTTTAATAAATTTAATAGCATGCTCGGTGTTTTTGATGTCGAGCAAACTCTGGTAATTTGCTGGAATTGTAAGGTGACTCATAAATTTTATTTTATTTGTGTAAAAAAAACCTTCCCGGAATTCAGAGAAGGCTTTTATGTTGATATTTCTTTCAGTTAATTTTACAACAATATCCTTCCCGGGTTATAATAATTATTTATACCCCGGTTAAAAAAATTATTATTGAAGAAATAATTAATCATTTTGTTTACGAATATAGATCAATAATCAAATTTCATTCATCGCTTGTTGCATTCTCAAGAGTTTTCATTATACTGAACACAAATGCAGAGGATAGGAACAACATTATTACCAGCAACAGGAAGAATTGCCACATCTCCCATTTCATCCAAAAAGGTCCTATTAGTCCGGCAAGTAGGTTCCCAATTGCCGTTGATCCCAGCCAGGCTCCCTGCATAAGTCCGGAAAGGCTTGGAGGAGCAACTCTCGAAACAAAAGAAAGTCCAATTGGGCTATAAAATAATTCTGATATTGTAAGGCTAAAATAAGTAGCAATCAGCCAGTAGGGAGTAACCCTCATAGCATCTGCAATAGAACCCGCGACAAAATATTTTGGTGCAACAAGGCCTACGACTGCAACAATCATAATTACAAAACTTAATCCTGCAAGGGAAAGTCCAATGCCAATTTTTCGCGGAGAACTTGGCTCCAGGCGCCTTTTGTTGAGTGCGGCAAAGATCCCTATGACCAGTGGTGTCATGAAAACAATGAAAATAGGATTGAATTGCTGGAATATGATGGGGCTAATGGGCATTTTGGAATCATAGCTGCTAATCACCATGTAGGCAATTGCAGTACCAATGACCGCCATACTCATGCCTATCATTTTCATGAGTTTACTGTTATTTTTGCCAATTAATAAGACAAGTCCAATAATTACAGCAATAATGGGAAGGAATGCCCTGAGGTCAAAAAACGCATAGGTAAATGTGCTGACCTCAGTAAATGTGTAATCCCGGGCAAAGATTGTTAGGGTGAAACCATTTTGATGGAAAGCCATCCAGAAGAAAATATTTACTATAAAGATCAGTCCAAGTGCAACCAGTCTTTTTCTGTATTGCTCAGGTTTAAGTTTAATTACGTTTGAGGATTCATCCTTAACCGCTTCTTTGTGCATTATATCAACATGCTTGTATGTTTTACGGAAGCCCACAAAGATGAGCAGGGAAATGAAAATACTTACTGCTGCAATGCCGAAACCAAGGCTGTAGGATTTACTGAGGGTATCGATATAATGCCGGCTAAAATCGGCGAGGTTGGTAAAATCATATGCAGTATCAGGTAAGATAGAAGATTTCGCCAGCTCCATATATTCAGAGGCCCTTTCATAAACACCTCCTTTTTGTAAAGTATTCAGGTAGTCATGAGCCATGCTGGGAATATTGGCGTTATAAACCAGGTCTCCTTTTTTCATGATCCACTTGCTCATGATCTGGGCAGCAGATGGGGCAAAAAAGGCCCCTACATTAATCCCCATGTAAAAAATCCAGAAAGCAGCATCTCTGAATTTGTCGAGTTTTGAATCATCGTAAAGCTTTCCTACAAGAGCTTGCAGATTGCCTTTAAAAAAGCCGGTTCCAAAAGAGATAATGGTAAGGGATATGTATATCATAAATTTCCCCGAACCGGGTTGTGACAGTAGTAAATAACCTGCGATCATAAGGACAATCCCCAGAGTAATGGTTTTCCTAAAACCCAGGAGCCTGTCGGCAATGATCCCACCAAGAAGAGGAATAAAATAAATGCCGAATAGAAATGTTCCGTATACCCGGCCAGCTTCTTCAGCATTCATGCCAAATTTGGCTTGCAGGAAAGGAATAAATATAGCAAGCATGGTATAGTACCCAAAACGCTCACCCATATTTGCGAATAAAAAGACATAAAGTCCTTTTGGATGTCCTTTCAACATGATATTTGTTTTTTAAAATTAGTGATCTGAAAAAATAATTGGGACAAATATAAACAACTTTTTTAAACATGAATACAGGTTATAAATTGTTTAAGGGTTTTGAAATATGTTAAAGATTTTTTATTTGTCAGGGAAGAGATTATTTTTGTAAATAAAGAGGGCTTTTAAAAACAAAATGATAAAGCCAGTAAAGAACCTGATCAATACATTAGTGAATATAAAGATTGTTTAATTATGAATAATAACCAGGCAGGAAAAATATTTAGTTCAGAACAGGTAAAAGGGATTGATCAGTATACAATTTCTAATGAACCAATCCCTTCTGTTGATCTTATGGAACGTGCAGCAGGTACTGTATTCCAATGGATACTTAACCGTTATGAAAACATTAAGAAGGTAAAGATCTTTGTTGGTTCCGGGAATAACGGCGGGGACGGGTTGGCTGTGGCAAGGATGCTGGCAGAGAAAAATTATCCGGTTACGGTATATTGGGTGAAATTTACTAAAAACTGTTCTGAGGATTGGGGGATTAATTATCAAAGACTTAAAGATCAAGGGATAGCTTATACTGAAATTTTGACCCGAACTGATAATAAACCACAGATCAGTGCTGATGACCTGGTAATTGATGCTATATTCGGATCAGGATTAAGCAGACCACTTGAAGGGTTTCCGGCTGAAATAGTTGATCATATTAATGCTTCAGGTGCAAATGTGATCTCTATTGATATACCATCCGGATTGTTTGGCGAGGATAATTCCGGCAACGACCCTGACCATATAATCAAAGCCAGATATACTCTTAGCTTCCAGTTTCCAAAACTAGCTTTTTTCTTTCCTGATAATGAGGAATTTGTTGGTGAATGGAGTGTGCTTCCAATAGGATTGCACCAGGAGATCATCAGGTCAACATCGGCAAAATATCATTATCTGACCGGAAGTTTTATAAAAAGTAAACTAAAAGTAAGATCAAAATTTTCCCATAAAGGAACTTTTGGTCATACTCTGCTTATTTCAGGAAATTACGGAAGAATGGGGGCAGCAGTACTTGCTTCCAGGGCATGTCTCAGAACAGGGACAGGACTTATTACTGCTCATGTTCCTCGTAAAGGATATGATATTCTTCAAAACAGTGTTCCTGAAGCTATGATCAGCATGGATGAATCAGATATTGTTTTCTCGGGTATACCGGATATGGATCAGTATAATGCAGTAGGGATCGGTCCTGCTATCGGCTTGAAGGATAATACACAAAAAGCTTTCAGAGAATTACTGAAAACAATAAATGTTCCTCTTGTTATTGATGCTGACGGAATAAATATCCTTGGAGAAAATAAGGAATTGCTTAAACAATTACCAAAAAGCACTATCCTGACACCTCATCCTAAAGAATTTGAACGTATAGCCGGTAAAACATCAGATGGATATAACCATATACAAAGACTGATTGAGCTGGCAGAGAAGTATCAAATTTTTATTGTACTTAAGGGTGCACATACAGCCATTGCCTTGCCTGATGGTTTATGTTATTTCAATACAACCGGGAACCCGGGAATGGCTACCGCAGGTAGTGGTGATGTGCTGACAGGTATTATTTTATCGCTGCTTGGTCAGGGATACAGTCCCGGCGATGCAGCTGTTACAGGAGTATATTTGCATGGCTTGGCCGGAGACCGTGCTGCTGAGATCACAGGTGAGGAATCTCTTATTGCTAATGATATTATTGATTATCTTGGAACGGCTTTTAATGAACTGAAAGATTCTGAGCCTGATTAATTACATGAGATGAGCCTCACGCCCTACCTGTCAGACAGGCAGGTGTTTAAAGTTAAAAGTTCAAGGTTCAAAGTTTTAAGATCATTTTAGTACAAACTCTTGAAAATAATTTATGGCTTTGATAAAAAAAAATAAAAAAATGAAGAGCTGGATTAAAAACTTGTGTAGCATATTAATTTTTATATGTTTTTCAGGATGTGAAACACCCATACTAATTCATTCAACGGTTGTTCCCCTGGGTGCTCGTTCGAGTATATCATCCGGAAGTATTATTTATTCTTTGCCGCAAACAACATTTCATATCGAGGTTTTTGCAAAGAAAACTGTTTATAAGCAGGGTCCTTATTTTCGTTATGCTGAAAAGTATCTGGGCATAACGGAAAAGTTTCCCGGAAGTTCGGTTAAATGGACTATCAACGATATCAATATTTCTTCGTACGAGGAAATTGATCCGGATCACTATTATGTAATAGAAAGTGATGGATTTTTCGAGACAAATGCGCTGGCGATGACAAAAGCAGGATTGATACTTACACCCAATCCTGAAATCTATAATAAACAATCTACTCTGAAAGGATTAGTATCAGAACGTCCCGCAAGATTATATTTTACTGACCTTTCGATTAAAGGAAATCTTAAGGAGAAGGTCCAACCTGTAAGTGATATTTCGCAAACAGATACTGCTTTGTTCATTCAGGTTCCCGTTTTTATGAAGAAGGAAAAAATTCCAAAGACTACTGAAGAAAAAGCCATGGAAGTAGCAGATTTTATAACCAAATTAAAAAATAAGAGATTGGAACTTTTAGGCGAGCCTTATGATATTTATCTTGATGGCGGAGGATTTGAATATATTATTGAAGAGATGAAAAATCTTGAGAAAAAATACATTGCATTGTTTACAGGTATTACATATTCAGAGGTTTATAAAGCATCGTTTGGACATACTCCTGATGAAAATATTCCGGGTAAGCCTGAGGTGCTGTTCCGGTTTTCAGATAATAAGGGTATCCTGCCGGCTACTGATCTTACAGGCAGACCTGTTGTTTTAGAGTTTAATAGTGAGAAAAAGACTGCTGTTCTTGCTCCTTTAATAATAGAACCATTTGTTTCGCAAGATGAAGAGAAAAACCCATCTGTGCCTCTTTATTACCGCATCCCTGATGTTGTTGAAGTCAGAGTTGTGGATGGCCGCAACATATTGGGACATAAGAAAGCTCTTGTATATCAGTTTGGAAAAGTGGTGAACCTTCCCTCGAATTTTCTGATAAGAGACGATTAGAGGTGGAAGTTAGAAGTTAAACGTTATACGTTATTAGTTAAAAGTTATACGTAATACGTTTCTCTCTCCCTTCTTCTTCATTCTGCATGTCTTATCCTTACTCCATGCGTCATACTTCTTTACTCTATTAAATTATATGATCTTGATTTTTTTTACTGCAGAGGTGCTAAGGCCTTTTCTTTGATCTCTGCGATTATATTTTTTAAGAATTAACCGCCAAGTGCGCTAAGGATGCGCC
>JAUVHQ010000378.1 GCA_030593185.1 Bacteroidota bacterium | reverse complement strand
AAAAGAGGGAGCTGTAAGCCGTAAGGTTGTAGAACAGATGGCACAAGGGGTGAGAGAACGTTTTGGTGCCGGTTATTCAATAGCTACATCCGGTATTGCCGGCCCTGCGGGAGGTACTACGGAAAAACCTGTTGGCACTGTATGGATCGCTGTCGCAGGTAAAAATGGGACTTATTCGAGAAAATATATTTTTGGCAATGATAGGAAACGTAATATCAAAAGGTCAACTCTGGCAGCGTTAAACATTCTAAGACAATATGTTAAAGGGGAGCTTGAGCATTTGTAAAATGATCAAAAAAAATCTGATTTTTTTTTGATTAATTCAAGAATAATCACGTAATTTGCGCTCTGTTTTCAGATAATAATTAACAAGAAAAAAACCAATTGTCATGGCAAGAAAATGTCAGGTTACGGGTAAGCAGGTAATGGTCGGGAATAATGTTTCTCATGCCAAGAACAGGGTGAAGAGGAAGTTTTACCCGAATCTTTTGAAAAAGAAGTTTTTTCTGCCTGATGAAGACCGCTGGGTTTCACTTACTGTCTCAACTCAGGGTATCCGGCTGATAAACAAAATAGGAATCTCTGCAGCTTTGAAAGGGGCTAAAGCAAAGGGTTATATTGGCAAATACTAAAAAAAGGAGAAATGGCAAAGAAAGGAAATAGAGTTCAGGTTATTCTTGAATGTACAGAACATAAGGATAGTGGTAAACCCGGAACATCAAGGTACATAACTACCAAGAATCGTAAAAATACTCCTGATCGGCTTGAATTAAAGAAATTTAATCCGATCCTTAAGAAATATACTATTCATAAAGAAATAAAATAAATATCCACGATATGGCAAAGAAAGTTGTAGCAACACTAAAGACAGGGAAGGGTAAAAATTTCACCAAGTGTATAAAAATGGTGAAATCAGAAAAAACCGGAGCATACTATTTCAAGGAAGAGATAGTTCATGATGACCATATTCAGGATTTTTTCGCCAGAAAATAAAAATAAGGTTTCTGTTATCTATTAATATTAGCTTTCTTCCTTCAGGAGGGAAGCTTTTTTTTAAATACTCAATTATTGTAACTAATCAATACTTATACTTTGACTAATCGCTCAGTATGAAAAGTGAACTAAAGTTGAGAAGAAGTTTTTTAACTTTAGTCACTTATAACTTTAGTCACTTCTTTTAAAATCAAGGCAAAATGGCAGTATTTGGGATTTTTTCAAAGGAGAAAAAAGAAAATCTTAATAAAGGTCTGGAAAAGACCAAGGAAAGTGTGTTTAAAAAACTGTCCAGAGTAGCTGTTGGTAAATCAAGAGTTGATGACACAGTTCTGGATAATCTTGAAGAGGTCCTTATAAGTTCCGATGTGGGAGTAGATACTACTATCAAGATTATTGAAAGAATTGAAAAACGGGTAGCAAAAGATAAATTCCTGAACACTCGTGAACTAAATATAATACTAAAGGAGGAAATTGAAACACTTCTTGAAGAAAACAGATCGGACAACTCTGATGATTTCTCCGTTACTTCAAATAAGAAGCCATATGTTATTATGGTTGTGGGAGTTAATGGTGTGGGAAAAACAACAACCATTGCCAAGCTTGCATACCAGTTCAGGAAGTCAGGAAAGAAAGTACTGCTGGGAGCTGCTGATACTTATCGTGCTGCTGCTGTTGATCAGCTACAGATATGGGCAGATAGGGCAGGGGTTGATATGGTAAAACAAAAAATGGGTTCCGATCCTGCTTCTGTTGCTTATGATACACTTAGTTCCGCGCTGTCAAAGGATATGGATATTGTTTTAATTGATACTGCGGGACGACTTCATAATAGATCAGCGCTCATGGATGAACTGGCTAAAATACGGCGTGTAATGCAAAAAATCATACCTGATGCCCCGCATGAAATATTACTAGTACTGGACGGTTCAACAGGGCAAAATGCTTTTGAACAAACCCGCCAATTCATAAGGGTTACTGAAGTTAATGCTTTAGCACTTACAAAACTTGATGGAACTGCTAAAGGTGGTGTTGTAATTGGGATCTCCGATCAGTTTAATATACCTGTGCGGTATATCGGTATAGGCGAAGGTTTGGATGATATACAGGTTTTTA
>JAUVHQ010000298.1 GCA_030593185.1 Bacteroidota bacterium | reverse complement strand
ATCTCAAGATTTTGATATTCAATTTCTTTAGAAAGCGAATCAAATTCCCGGTTATTCCTCACATTCATTTGTTGATCTTCATACTTCTTTATAAGTTCTTCAGCCTGTTTAATTTCATTCTTTTTTGCCGTTACCGAGTCCTCCATATTCTTAACTTCACCTTTGAAATTATTAACACGAGTTTCAAGACCGGCAATTTCGTCTTCCAGATCCTGAACTTCAAGCGGTAGTTCGCCACGGAGGATTTTTATCTTATCTGTTTGAGAGTCTACTTTTTGCAGATTATATAAGGCTTTTAATTTATCTTCAACAGTATACTCTTTTGATTTAACCGTTTTTACTTTTTCCTGTGCCATATGTTAGAAATAATTTACCGGATTGGTGATGATTTCTGAAAAATGAATTGCAAAGTTAAGATTTTTTTTTGTAAGCAATTCATAAAAAATATCTTTTATTACCTGTTCACTTTCATAATGTCCGATATCAACAAGTAGTATTTTTTTATCTGCATCAAAATATTCATGGTACTTAATATCAGAAGTCAGAAAAGCGTCAGCACCGGATGTAATAGCTTTCTTAAGTAAAAATGCGCCTGTACCTCCACAAACAGCGACTCTTTTCACTTTTTTTCCCAACAATGATGAATGTTTAATACATTTTAAATGAAAATTTTTCTTCAGGTCAGTAAGAAAGACTGTCTCTTCAACACTTTCCGGTAATTCACCTATTGCACCCATTCCTGCTTTAAAAAATTCATTATCGAGTGGATAGATATCATAAGCAACCTCTTCGTATGGATGGGTATTTAACAGAGCATTGACAATACTTCTTTCCCTGCATTGTGGGAAAATAGTTTCTATACGTATCTCTTTTTCAAAATGCAATTTCCCTTTTTCTCCTTTATATGGCTTAGAGTTCTCGCTTGCCCGGAAGCTTCCATTCCCATGAAGATTAAAGCTGCATTGATCATAATGACCAATATTACCGGCACCTGCATCAAAAATTGCTTTCCTGACCCTATCGGAATGTTCATCGGGCACAAAGGTTACCAGTTTTTTTAATTCTCCCTTTTTTGGTGAAAGGATTTTCATGTTTTGCAATCCCAGTTTTTCTCCCAATTTCGTATTTACTCCACCCCATATCCCATCCATATTTGTATGAGCAGCATAAACAGCAACATCATTTTTAATAGCTTTGACAACTATTTTTTCAACATAATTCTTACCTGTTATACTTTTAAGGCCTTTGAAGATAATTGGGTGATGAGCAATTATAAGATTCGCTTTTTTATTAATTGCTTCATCAATAACTTCTTCAGTAACGTCAACGGTTAACAAAACCGAAGAAACATTATCATTTGGATTCCCAATGATAAGTCCTGAATTATCAAATGATTCCTGGTACAACAAGGGAGCATATTCCTCCAATATTGAAGCAACTTCTTTTATTTTCATGTGTTTATGATTTTATTTTCTACGGTCACATGTAGCTCACATGACAAAAATTTAATCATATCACTGTGTGTCAAAATAGATTAAATTTTGTCATGTTCGGTTCATATAGTTTGTTGATTTTTTATTTCCCCTAAAGATCTTCCTTAATCTCAAGCAATAATTCCCTGATTTCTTTAAGTGATTTAATCACCTCAAAATTATTATTTGTATCCTCTTTATTCTCCCTTAGTTTTTTCTTTGCACCCTTTAGTGTCATACCACGTTCTTTCACGAGATAGAAAATAACATGAAAATTATCAACGTCTTTTTGAGTAAAAAACCGGTTGCCCTTTTTGTTTTTTTTAGGTTTAATAATGTCGAACTCCTTTTCCCAATATCTGATCAATGATGTATTTACATTAAATGAATCAGCAACTTCACCTATTGAGTAATAGAGTTTTTCAACTTTTTTTTCGTTGTACGGCATAGCAGAAAAGTTAAAATAACGAGAAAATAAAGTTAGCCTATACTATTCATAAATATTGAAAAATGATAATATTTATGAATACGTCAGGCTAATTTAAGAATTATAATTCAACCTTCAAGGATTTTTATTCATTTCACCAAAACAATACAGATACCCATCTCTTGAGGCAATATAAATTACTCTGTTATAAACAATTGGAGTAGCCTCAAAGCTTGATTTCCAAACATCAAGCAGTTTGAAATTCATCTCCTGATCATAACTAAAAAGAAATACTCCATTGTAACTAGCTGCAATTAATCTGTTTCCTGTAAAAATAGGTGTGGAAATAGATGGACCAATTTGATGCTTATATACAAGCTTTGGAGTAGAAAAAGCGGTTAAACTATCCGGTCCAGGGACAAGGGAATCTTTAATTAAGGATTCATGGTCAACTACATACAGGTATCCGTCAATACCAGAAAAAGCTGCTAATCTTACACTCTCTTTGCTAACATACCGGTCATTTATTCCTACCGACCCGATCACTCCTCCCTCCCAACTGGCAAAATCATTATTTTCAACAGGGAAAAACCATACAGCAGCATTTTCAGGTTTATTTAACGGATTAAGTTTTAACACACCACCTTTACCTTTAATATATTGTTTTTCAACTGAAACAAGGATACAACTATCACCTGTAACAATTGTCGATCCGTCCAAATCCGATCCAATATAATAATCCCAATCCAGTTCTTTAGTCTTCAAATTATAACCCCATACATGCCCTGATCCTGAAGCAATATAAATATGATCATCCAGCAGACTGGGAGAAGATTCGGTGACAACATTATACTTATGGTCCAAAACATCTTTTTTCAGATATAGCTTTCGTTCCTGAATTATTTTAGGCTGTAACATACTGTCAATCCAACGGGCATTCCGGCAATCGGGATCAAAAACTGTGAACAACGAATTTTCAAGACCAATATATGCTGTATCATTAATAATAAGAGCCGATCCGTCTACATCGCGACTATAGCTATCCATCCATTTGCTGTCAAGTCTCCATAATTCCTCACCGCTAAAATATGATATTGCCCTATAGCTTGGGATATGTTTTGAATCCAGGTAATTCCCTACACCAAGGCGACTACCCTGAAGAATTACATATTTATCACGTAAATTATCAGCTTTTTTATTCACCCAAATGGTTCCTGTTCCCTTTACCACATCATCAAATTCATATTCCCACACAATCTCACCTGTTGCAGCATTTATCTTTTTCAAATTGTGATCGTAAGCTCCCTGAATAAGATAAAGCAGTGAATCCTCGCT
>JAUVHQ010000104.1 GCA_030593185.1 Bacteroidota bacterium | reverse complement strand
TCTCTCGCTTCCTGCGAATTTAAAACATCATAAGGACGGGAGGCTATTTTTTCAGCAATTTCTCTGGTTGGTCTGATCCCTTTAAATGGTTTTAGTATTGCCATAATTTTATAATTTCAATAATCAAAAACCCCTTTAACTAATTAACTTTATATGTAATATCGTCTTTCGTAAAGAAATTTATTATCTGATTTGCCGCTGCAACACCTGCATTAATATTTGCTTCCTTTGTTTGAGCGCCCATTTTTTTCGGAGTAAAGTAATATCTCCCATCATACTTTTGTTCAAATTCATCTTTACAATCGGGAGCAACGTCAGCCAGATAATTAAAATCACTTCTCTCCTCCATAATTTTTAATAAAGAATCTTCATCAATCACTTCCTTACGGGCAGTGTTTACAATAGTTGCTCCCATAGGCATTTGTTTCATAAGATCATAGTTAATAGATCCTTTTGTTTTTTCATTAGCCGGTATATGGAGTGAAATATACTGACATTTTCGATACAATTCCTCCGCAGAGTCAACTGGAATAACATTATCTTTCCGTATATCATCATTTTCAATATATGGATCGAAAGCAAATATTTCCATACCAAATCCTTTTGCAATATTGGTTACTAATTTCCCAACGTGACCATAAGCATGCATTCCAAGTTTTTTCCCTTTTAATTCGGTACCCGGCTTCCCATTAAACAGATTACGTGCAAAATAGACCATCATTCCAAGAGCCAGTTCAGCTACTGCGTTAGAATTCTGTCCTGGTGTATTCATCACTACTACATTATTCGCTGTAGCTGCTTCAAGGTCAACATTATCATACCCGGCACCAGCTCTCACCACTATCTCAAGGTTTTCTGCAGCTTCTATTACTTTCTTTGTCACTTTATCTGAACGGATTATCAGGGCATTAGCTCCTTTTACAGCTTCAATAAAATTCTCCTGGCTTTCATATTTTTCAATCAACTCCATTTCATAACCAGCTTCATCACAAATCTTTTTTATAAGAGGTAATGTTTCAGGTGCAAATGGTTTCACGGTTGCTACTAATACTTTCTTCATAATCATAATATTTAATTGTATCGGAAATTACTCACTTCGTTCATGAGATCGTCACGCTTGCACCGTGACTAAGTTCAATGTTTATAGCTTGATAATGGCTAATTTCATTATATTTTTCATTTTTGTCGATTACCGACTGTTGACTGCCGATCCCGAAAATTAGCAAATCTGCGATTTGCGTAAATTTTCGAGGATCCTCGGAAAAATATGAAATCGAAGATTTCTGTTTTTCCGGGACTGTGGACTGCTGACTATTAACTAATTATTCATAAAACTTGGAAATTAAGGTTTTTTAATCAATTTGTAAAACTATATTCTAATTTCTAATTGTAGAATTTATGCTTTACGATTCTCGAATTCCTGCATAACTGCAATAATTGCTTTAACACTGTCTTTAGGTAAAGCATTATAAATTGAAGCTCTGAAACCACCTACCGAGCGATGACCTTTAATTCCAACCATCCCTCTTTCGGTGGCAAACTCAAGAAATTCTTTTTCAAGGGAAGTAAAATCTTTATTCATCACCCAGCAAACATTCATTATTGAACGATCCTGTTCGTTGGTAATAGTTGGAATAAACAGTTTGTTTCTGCCAATTTCATTATACAATAATTCTGCTTTTTCCCGGTTCATCTTATTCATAACTTCCACACCCCCCAGGTTCTTTATCCATTTTAGTGTCTGCAGTGCTGCAAATATTGCTATGCAGGGGGGAGTATTAAACATTGATCCTTTTTCTATATGGGTTTTATAATCAAGCATAGTTGGTATGGTACGATTTACTTTTCCCAGTGCATCTTCCTTAACGATAACAAATGTGACACCCGAAGGAGCCAGGTTCTTTTGCGCACCACCATAAATGAGAACATATTTTGACACATCAACCATCCGGCTGAAAATATCTGAAGACATATCAGCTACCAAAGGGACTTCAACATCCATATCCTCCTTAATTTCAGTACCATAAATAGTATTATTTGTTGTGATATGAAGATAATCTGCATCAGAAGGAATTCTATAATTCTTTGGAATATAGGCAAAGTTCTTATCATCAGAGGAGGCAACCTCAACCATTTCTCCAAAATTTTTCGCTTCTTTCATAGCTTTTTTTGCCCAACTTCCGGTATTCAGGTAGGCAGCTTTTTTGTTCATCAAGTTCATAGGAACCATAGCGAATTGCAAACTGGCACCACCTCCAAGAAACAAGACATGGTAACCTTCAGGAATATTGAGCAGTTCCCTGAATAGGGACATGGTTTCTTCCATAACTGCTACAAACTCCTTACTCCTGTGAGAGATTGACATGATTGATATACCCGTACCACTAAAATCCTTAATTGCTTTAACAACCTGGTCTTCGGTAAATTCAGGAAGTATTGAGGGGCCTGCATAAAAATTATGTTTTTTCATACCTGATTTTTTATAAATTGTTTAAATATATTATACAAAATAACGAAATTATTTCCATGGAGAATACAGCTTAGCAAAGTAATTAGTAAATGTATTAATTGTAACTTTAATAATAATTTTTGAATTTTCTCTAAAATAAAGGCTAAGGCTAAGTAAGGCTAAAGGATTTGATTACTCATTTTTTTTAGATATACTTTTCCTGTTTTCTTTTGTTTAATTAAGTAACAACTTTCTCTTGATATTTTGTAAAATCGTGTATTAATATTTGTATCCTAAACTTCTAAAACCTCTTACCTCCCTTAGCCTTAGCCTTCTTATTAATATTCTTTATCTCTACAAGGTATCCATTTTTCAAAACAGGAATAACATTTGCTGAATCCGGGGTGTGGCAAAACTCAATAACATCATCAAGACCTTTTTCCCTAAGACGCGTTCTCTGAGCTGCTTTGTCTATGTATCCCGGGATATCCGGTTTAGCAAGCGACCATAAATCGAGAGACGCAATTGCAGAATCACATACCGTAGAATAATTATTACTTGCTATCAGTTTTTCAGTAATTGCACCTGCCAGTACAGTATCTTCAAGATTGAACCTGTTTTTCCATCCTGCACATAGAAGCAACACATCTCTTCCCTGCTTAACCAACCAGTTACACAGGCAGGACAAATTCAGGAAAGATCCGATTGCCACCATGTAACAACTTTCTGCCATTTGAATAGCCTGAGTTCCATTGGTGGTACTATAAACAATAGTTTTCCCCTTAACCCTTTCCTCTGTGAAATTAAAAGGGGAATTGCCAAAATCTGCAAAATCCAGAACATACCCATCCCGTTCAGCAGCAACAATAAAACCTTTCTTTTTATACTCCCTTGCCTCATCAATTGTTTTCACAGGAATCAGTTTCTCCACCCCATTCTGAAACGCGGCACAAATTGACGATGTAGCTCTCAAAGTGTCAATTACCACAGCAATAGCATTACTATCCTTATAGTATTGAAAAACCGCGGGAGAAAAACAAACTTCTATTTTCTTCTTATTACGCATTTTTTCTTATTAAATAAACGAAACAAAATAATCTTAGCCCTTGTATATTGGCAATTTCACAACTTTTGCTTTAAGTGATTTATTCCTTATCAGGATATATATTTCAGTTCCCTCTTTCCAGAATTCTTTTTCGAGATAAGCCATGCCTATGCCTTTTTTCATCATAGGAGACATAGTTCCCGATGTAACTTCACCAATCAAATTAGTATTATTATCTGTCACTTTATAATGTTGCCGTGGGATACCCCGGTCAATCATTTCAAACCCTTTTAATCTTTTGGAAACACCTTCTTTTTTTTGTCTAAATAACAGATCTTTATCAATAAAATTATTATTATCGGTAAATTTTGTTACCCAGCCCAAACCTGCTTCAATAGGTGATGTATTATCATCAATATCATTGCCGTATAAGCAGTAGCCCATTTCAAGTCTAAGGGTATCTCTGGCGCCAAGACCAATTGGTTTAATTCCATACTCTTCTCCTGCCTTCATAACAGCTTCCCATAATTCAGAAGAATTTTTATTTGGAATATATATCTCACAACCTCCGGCACCTGTATAACCGGTGGTTGAAAAAATCACATTTTCAATGCCCGCGAAATTCACTTCAACGAAGGTGTAAAATTTCATTTCTTCAACCGGGTAATCGGTTAATTTCTGCATTGCTTTTAATGCAAGAGGTCCCTGGATAGCCAGCTGAGCAATATCATCTGAAGCGTTTAAAAGATCCTGCCCAGGCACAAGCCCGGCTTTAGTTGCATTTTCCACACACCAGTTCCAGTCCTTTTCAATATTTGCAGCATTTACCACCATCAGGTATTTTTCGTTGCTGAACCGGTAAACCAGAAGGTCATCAATAATTCCTCCTTTACCATTGGGGAAATATGAATACTGAACTTGCCCATCAGTAAGTTTGGAAACATCATTTGAAGTAATATGTTGTACAAACCTGTATGACTTTGGACCAATAACCCAAAATTCACCCATGTGCGAAACATCGAACACCCCAAGTTTTTCACGCACATTAATATGTTCATCAGTAATTCCACTATATTCAACCGGCATATTAAAACCTGCAAATGGGACAATCTTCCCACCAAGCTTCTCATGGTACTTAATAAATGGGGTTTCTTTCATATTATTTAATCGATTAATAGTAAATATTTGTTCACAAAAGTAAAAAAACAGGATGATCAATCAGGTAAACAGACATCTTTTGCAGCAGGGATAAAATGCCACAATTTTAGCGGGAATCCAAAGATTTGTTTAAGCATCAGTAAAAACCACCGGCTTTACTTGCTAAGTATCTTAAACTCAACTCTTCTGTTTTGAGCTCTTCCTTCTTCTGTATCGTTATTAGCAACAGGCTGTGATGAAGCATAACCTGCATATTCGAGTCTGGCAGGTTCTATTCCCAAACCAACAAGATAATCGACCACTGCTTTAGCTCTTTGCTCAGACAGTTTCTGGTTAAATGCATATGAACCAATATTATCTGAATGCCCTGAAATCTCTATTCTCAGTCCCGGGTTTGTACTCATAAGTTTAAGTACACTACCCAGTTCAATATATGAATCAGATGTAAGTACAGCTTTACTAAATTCGAAGAAAATATTCTTTAGGATAATCTTTTCACCAACTTCAATAGGTTTAAGAAGAAAATTACGGAAAAAATCATTCGATTCTGAATCTTCTTCAACTTCCAGAATATCGAGAAAAACAAGGTAACCCTGGGCTGTAATTTCGATTCCGTAATCTTTCTTCTCTTTAAGCTTAACTGAATAGTAGCCATCACTACGATCAGAAATAGTTGTAGCTACCACCTGGTTAATATCCATATCAATTACCTCGAGTTTTGCCACAACAGGAGATGAATCCTTACTATTTAATACTGAACCCCTTACAATAAATTTGGGTTCCGGTTCAGGTTCCTCAATTTTTACTGTATCAGTAACTACAATAAATACAGTATCAACAAGAGGTTCTGGCTCCTCCTCAATTATTTCCGGTTCAGGAGGTGGCAAATAGGTTATTTTATAAATATCCATATATCCATATCCATCCTGCCTGACAGATGAGAAATATGAAACAGCAGTATCCCCGGTAGGTATATAAAACAGATCATTATAAGGAGAATTTATTGGAAAACCCAGATTCACAGGTTCCGACCAGTTGCCTTTTTCATCCATAGTTGTTTTAAAAATATCATACCCCCCCATACTATTATGCCCGGTGGAACTAAAGTACAATGTATTTCCAACTGAGTCAATATAAACACCCTCTTCATCATAGGTTGTATTAACAGTTACACCCAAATTTACCGGTTCTCCCCATTTATCATTTGGTCCTTTCCGGATAAAAAAGATATCAGTACCTCCTATTGATTCTTTCTTGTCTGAACTTACAAAAACTGCTTTACTCCCATCTTCATTAAAGTTGAGAGTTGTTTCCCTTGAAGAGGAAGAATTAAACTTTCCGGAAAATCTTTTGGGAGATGTCCATTTATCCTTTTTAGCTTCGCTCACATAAAAATCTCCTTTTCTTTTAACACCTCTGTATAAGAAAAGATTTTGAGCATCGGGAGAAATAGTAAGAACCGCATCATTATATTTACTGTTAATAGTTTTTCCAAGATTTTGAGCCAAACCCCAATTGCCATCTTCATAATAGCTTACATAAATATCTTCATTGAATTTGTTATCAAAATAATTTCTGTCAGGTCTTGCATAGAATGGTCGTCTTGATGTAAAATACATTCTTTTTTCATTCTTCGGGATAACTGAATTATAATCATCCTGTTTAGAGTTTACGTTATTACCAATATTTGTAATCTCTACGCGCAGGGTATCTTTCATCAATTCAATTCCATTTCGACATTCCTGCATCCATCGGTCAATATCAAAATCCAGTTTTTTCTTTTCCTTTTCCGTAAGCGCTTCCAGGTAAATCTGATATTCTATAATTGCTTTATCAAACTGATAATTATATTGATATGCCCTTCCGAGCAACAAATGAATATCCGTAGCAATATTATTATCAAACTCAAATGCTTTCTGAAAATAGCCAAGAGCTTCCCCTTGTTTATCAGAATAAAGACAACACACACCTATATTATAGTTTAACGCAGGATTATAACGATTATACTGAATTGCCAATTGATACTCTAATATAGCTTCAGGGAAAGTCCCCTTTCCAGCCTTGAAATACTTATCTCCCATTTTCAAATGGTTCCATGCTGATTGTAATCCGGGTTCATCAATATCAAAATCGGAAATTTTAATTTTAAGCTTTTCCTGAGCTGAAGCACACAAAACGAATACCAGGAAAATAGTTATGAAAAAGGACGTTTTTTGTTTCATATGTTTAAAAAATTATTTTCAACGGTCATATGTAGCTCACAAGACAAAATTTAATCATGCCACTGTGTGTCAAAATAGATAAAATTTTGTCATGTTCGGTTCATCCGTGAATAGTTTTTTATATCACAAAAAATATAGATTTTTCTCCCGATAAATTTACAAATATTTTCTATTCTAAAAATTCAATATCTGTTTTCTTTATTATTTTCTCAATTATCAG